>CAZTEN010000054.1:0-9837 GCA_964612495.1 uncultured Tissierella sp.
TTGAACGTTCACCTTCTGCTAGATGCTTACCGCTTGCTCCATGAGTCCTTATTGAGGTAAGTACACTAGCTAATAGATTAAACTGATAAGGAACGAAAGGGTATACAGCAGAAAAATCATTTCTATTTGAATATAGTTTCTTTTCTATACCGTCATTAAAAATAATAAGGTTTTTAATTATTGTATCTTTATCATCGTATAGAAGCCCCAATGTTTGTCTGCCTGTTTCAGTTTTTTCAAGTATTCTCTTTCTTATTACTTCATCCACGTTTGCTGATGATAATGATAGTCTAGTATCAAATCTACCTTGAATTTTGGAGAAATCATTTCCCTTAGTTTTTGTTATACTATCAATATCTTGCTGACTAGTTACAACAACCCAAGCTTTACCATGGCATGCAGAGCCTAAATCTTCTGTAACTGTCTGTAAATTTAACATTAATTTTGAATCATCACCAATATATTGCCCGATTTCGTCCACCAGGAATATAACGTGATGATTGTTACCTTTTCTATCTATGTATTTCTTAACCATATTTGCAAAAGTCATGATGTCGATATTATAAGTACCTGTAGAACTTTCACACCAATTTTTAGCAGCATCCATACTCATATAATCGATTTGAACCAAGGCCTTACAAACATAATCTTGAATAAATCTAAACTGATGTCTTGAATCTAACCATTCTTTACCACGTACTTCTGCAAATGCTCTTTTAAAGTCTTCATATTTGCCTTCCTCAGTAAGATGTCTTTCTAAATCTGCCAAGAAAGGATTTGCTCCATAAAATCCTAAATGTTGATTAAAGACCTTTAAAAATACTGAAAGAATAGCTTCTTTGTTATTCTGAGTATCACCCATTCCACTCTTAGAATCAATATTAAATAAAATAACATCACTAGATAGGTTAGCAGCAAGCTTCATATCTGCAAGTACCACTTCATCTTTTATTTTCCTGTCATCTATGAAATAATCAAGTGCTGTTTTTCCATCAACAATACGATTTTCCAGTAGGTATGATAGAATTTTTAAGAAGTGTGACTTACCACTCCCAAAGAAACCAGAAATCCAAACACCCATAGCATCTGTATTCCCAACAATTCCTCTTTTATAACTAGAAAAAAAATCTGCAAAGTGTTTTTGTAGCTCTCTTGTTACTACATATTCTTCAAGCTCTTGCTTTACATTTTCATCATCACCTTGTCCGACTTTTATAACACCTTTTATATTTCTATCAATTGGTTTAGCAAACATATTCTTTAGATACATAATCCCCCACCCCTTAATCTACGAGCTTAAATGCTCTGTAATAATTATCATCTTTAACCTCAGAGAAAAGCATCAACGACTGACCATCATACTTTCCAGGAAAAAACATTACAACTGGAACATCATCTATAAATTGGTGTAAGTTGTTTAAAATTTTATGTGAACGCAAAATAGGAAAACACTTCCCAACACCTGTTAAAAATATAATTGAATCCTTTGGCGTATTATTCTTAATATGGGCTAATATCTCATTGCTTTGATTGTCTTCTTCCATACGAAGCAATTCATTGACTGCCTTAGTAATCTCATGTAAACCTTTCGTCTTTTCAAATTCTTCACAGATTTCCAAAAATCCTTCTTGTATCAATAAATCCATAATAATATCATATAAATCAAAAACAACTAGTTTAAAATCATGAATACTCTTATCATACTTTGATACAAGATAAGCTACTCTTTCTCTCACAGCAAGTTCTTGTTCTGCAGGGTAATCAAATACATAGTAACCCACTTCGTTGCCAAGACCTTTGTTCTTTCTAAAATTCGGCTGTTTTATTTTGTCCTCTAATTCATTTAACCTCAAGTCTAAATTACGCACTTAATCTATCCCCCCTATAGCTTTAAGTATTTGATTTTCACCATTATCTTTAAGGTAATTCTCTAGTAAAACATCTAAAATCGGTGGCGTGATCCTTCTTTGTTTTTCTATTACAGTTAGAAGTCCAGCATCTGTTAAAAAATTCATATAAGTACTGCGTAATCTCCTCAAGGTCACATCTGCCCATTTGCTTATATCTTCATCTTGATCTTGCTTGTTTTTGAAGAAGATATTAATATCACTATCTGTTAATTCTATAGCACCCAGTAGTACCCTTTCACGATACACCTCATATAGAAACTCATAAAACAGTCTATTTTTCTTTGCTATGGCAATTATATTTATAATCTTCTGTGTTGCTAAATCAGCATTCATAAATATATTTATAATTCCTTGGTCAAGTACATCAACTCGGCTTTTTAAGTATCCATAAATACGTTTTGCTCTATACTCTTTTGAGATGCCAAGTAAATTATCATTTAAGCATAAATCCCTAATGTTATCCCAAGATTCTCCTTCATTTCTCAACTTTAGTATCTTTTTAAATTCAACAAACCAAAAAGATTCTGATACAAGTCCTGAACTATATTTCTCCATTAATCTTCCTCCAAAAACCTACTCGTATTAACACGCAAAAGAATTATGCCATAAAATAGATATCATTCTACATCTTTTACAGCATCTACAATATCTCCAATATTACAATCTAGTAGTTTACATATCTTTAATAATATATCCAGAGATACAATTTCATTTTTCTTAAGCTTAGTAAAAGTAGCGGGGCTAATTCCTGTAGCTTTTCGTACTTCAACGTTGGTCATGTCCTTATCAATAATCAGCTTCCATAATTTTTTATAACTCACGCTCATAATAGCACCTCTTTACTCATCTTATCTTCTCACATAATTACATCAAAATGATTCTGTAATATGACTTAAGTATATCCAACTATTTTTATAACTTCAATAGAATCGTTCAATATGTCGAAAAATATGTCTTTATGATATATAAATTATTAAATATCATAAAATTACTTCAGTTCTAAGCTAAACAATAAAACAAAAAATTCTAATACAACTAGTACTAACTATCAAATTAATCAATCTAAATTCACCCTTATCATTTGCTCTTCGTCAGGTGAATCTGATTTTTTATCAATAATGATTTCAGGATGAGAATTTAGAAAATCCTTATTGTAACCTTTTATTAACCTATTGAGTTGTATATTTGGGTATAATTATATTAAGGATGGTGATATTGTGAAAAAATCAATATTAATAGTGATGATTATGGTTTTAGCATTAGTGGCTTTTGGCTGCACAACAAAAGAACCCATAGAGGAACCTGTTGACGAGCCTACAGACAATCCTACTGAGGTAATAATTGAACCTACAGATAAAGTTGATGTGGGAAATTTAACAGTATTGGATGAGTTTGAATTTGACTTTGACAATGATGATGAAGCGGAAAAAATCGCCTTGCTAACAGCAGCCCAAAAAGATTCAAATGGAGAAGTTATGTGGGATGACGGACAAGATTGGATGTTAGTAGTACAGGATACCGACAAGGATTATGTACTGGTAAATGAATATGTACAGCTTGGAAGAATCGATTTCAATGTATTTACAGCTGATGAAGATTTCTATATATCTACCCTTAGCCCAAGAACTGCAAGTCTTACATTAAACCTTTACAAGTATGATAAGGGAAATGATAGCTTTATAATGACTACTCCTTATAATGCAAGCGGTAATGTGAATATGATGAAAAGCTCTGGAGGATATTAAGATAAATCTTTTTAAAAAATGGAGATGTGATTATGATTAAAAATAAAAACCTATTTTTTTTGATATTAATAATTATAGGCTCTATGATTATTTCAAGCTGCACAAAGAAAACTTCATCAGATCCAATAAGTGAAACACTATTTACTAACGAAGCTTTAAATTTTTCTGTAGAAATACCAAGCCAATGGGATGAAAAATATCTTATAGAAGGTTATGAAAACGGCGTGCATTTCTATAGTATAAACAATCGAGAATACGGTGGTCTCCTATGTAGTATAGAAAGACTGGTGGGAGAATTAATAACCCAAAAGGATATGGACCAGGCTCCTGTAAGCCAAAAAATACTACTTAAAGATAATGGCTATACTTATATATTAAGGATGCCATCAGATGTCCAATTTGCCTTAGACAATAATAAGTTGAAAAATGAATATAAAGAAATGCAAGCTCTAGTAAATGATATGGCTAGTACCATTAAGTCTTTAGAAGACAAAAAACCAATTTCTAAAATCGAGGGATATAAGGTCATCGGGACTAGCTTCTTTACATTAGAAATACCTGAGGATTGGGATGTGAAAACTACTGAAGACTATGAATTGAGATGGGAAATATATTCAGAAGAGGATATAGTAGGAGATATTGAATTATTCCCATATAAATCCTTATATGACAGTCCCTATATTGAAACTAACCTGAACAAATTATTAGTCGATGATGAACTCCAAAGGAAGGCTAGAATATATCTAAATGATGAGGATGGCTATGAAGAAGTAATGCAAAATATCAAACTCACATTTGAATTTGTCCCTTCTCCTTTTACTGTACTCGACCTTGAATCTGCTTCAGTTGAGTACATTAATGGAGGCGGCAAGAAGCTATTTGGACAAATCGAGGATATTAAAATAGTCAAAGGAGTCCCTCAAACCATAATCATAAGGGTCATGGAATTTATATCAGATGATACTTCCGATTCAGGTTTTTATATTAAGGATTTAGGCTTCAAAGAGGAGTATTCCCTTGAGAACCAAGTAATAATCGCACCCTTAATGCCTCCAAATTATAATAGGTTCGAGGTTTATGGCATGTATAATATGGATAATGAATTCATCCAAACTTATGAGAATTTATACAATATGCACTATAACTTTATAATCGGAGCTGATAATCAGTTAAAGATTATTATGGGCTTTTATCTCCCTTAAACCTTAGCCTAAAAGCTAGATAACTTTCAAAAAGGCTTCCTTGAAGTATTTCAATGGAAGCCTTTTTTCTATATTTCTATATGAATTCTATGAATATATATGGTCACAGTATTCGCACTTGTATATGCCCTTCTCCTTATCTAGGAGAACGAATTTATGAACTGCCTCCCTTTCATCCCTAGTGATACAACGAGGATTCTTACATGAAAGAATGCCTTCAAGCTTTTCAGGAAGGGTAAGCTTTATCTTCTCTATTATCTCTTCATCTTCTATGATATTAATAGTCATATTAGGATCTAAGAATCCTATCATAGTTAAATCTAAATCTATGACATCTTCTATTTTTATTATGTCCTTACGGCCAAGCTTCTTACTGCTTGCATTCATAATCAAGGCGACTGTGAAATCAGCTTCATCTAGTTTTAAAAAATGAAACAACTTTAAGCCTTTTCCGGCTTGAATATGATCAATCACTATTCCCTTAGTAATAGTTGTTATCTTTAATATCATTATTTCACCCCCAAAAGTTTAGCCATTAGTGCCATTCGAACAAACATCCCATTCTTTACCTGTTGAAAATATTTGGCCCTAGAATCTGAGTCCACTTCAACCTTAATTTCATTAACCCTTGGGAGCGGATGTAGAATAGCCAGGTCTTTCTTTGCCTTTTCAAGCTTTTTCAAATCTAGAATATAGCTATCTTTTAATCTAATGTAGTCTACCTCGTTAAAGAATCTTTCCTTTTGAACCCTGGTCATATATAAAATATCAAGGGTACCTATTACATCCTCAAGTCTTTCTACTTCTATATATTCAATTTCATTTTTATCCAATATTTCCGTCTTTATATATTCCGGAACCTCCAACTCTACAGGCGAAATCAATACAAATTTCACATTTTTATATCTAGACATAGCCTTTATTAGGGAATGGACAGTCCTGCCAAATTGTAAGTCCCCACAAAATCCAAGAACTAGATTATCCAAGCTACCCTTGGCTTCCAATATGGTATAAAGGTCCGTTAAGGTTTGAGTAGGGTGTTGATGGCCTCCATCTCCGGCATTTATCAGTGGGACAGGGCAGAAGTCTGCTCCTAGCTTTGGTGCTCCTTCCTTAGGATGCCTCATTACGATTATATCCGTATATGCTCCTACAGTTCTTACAGTATCAATTAAACTTTCACCCTTCTGGACAGAACTTGAGCCCGGCTCTGAGAAGCCAACAACCTTTCCACCCAATTTCAACATTGCGGCTTCAAAGCTTAATCTGGTTCTAGTGCTAGGCTCATAAAATAAGGAACCGAGGAGCATGCCATCACATACATGGGCAAATTCCTTTGGATAATTTATTATTTCCCTTGTCAATTCCATAATCTCATCAATTTCTTCGATAGATAAATCACTTGGGTCTATTAAATTTCTTCCTTTTAGCATAATTTTCCTCCTTCTTAATAGGTAACCCTTTAGAGGACTGGCGTAAATAGGTGATAAATTTACGGTTTACGCTGGCCTTTCCAATCTCTCGGATTGGTTTAAAGGTATCTTTTCAATAAAAATATCATATTAGCTTTAACTTGTCAATTTAAGTTTATAAGATTTCATATGCATATGGTATAATATCTATAAAAGGTATAATTAATTAAGGTGGTTTAATGACATTAAAAAAACTTATAAAGAATAATAAATTACTGTTTAGATTGATAACATCTTTCCTAATAATCTCAGTCCTCCTAACAGGTATCTTAATGGTTGTTGTAACAGGGTTTATATCAAGAAAAATTGCTAATAGCAATACAAAGACTGCCTCAAATAAATTGAGACAGTCCTATACTACTATATATTATGCATTGACGGATATATACGGGGATAATTATGACCTTTGGACAAGAAATGAACTTGTACAAAAAGCCCTTTCTCCCCAAGAATTATCTCAAGAAGAAATTGCCCAAATTTCAAATAACCTTAACAGGGAGATTATAAAAAATGATTTAGTGGATTCAGTATACTTGATAAATAAATCTTCTAATAGGGTTATTTCTAATGTTTCAAACTATAATATATCCACTTTCTTCGTTCAGGACTCCATAAGGCTTTTAAATGAATATGAGCAGAACTTCCACACATATAAAAATGAAATCTTCTATCCTAGAACATATAAATTAGGAGGGGACTCAGATAAGGCTAATAATAATTTAATATCAATAGTATATGGAAAACAAGATTCTCAAGGAAAGCTTAACTCAGGCTTAATTGTCAATATCAATCAAGACCTTTTATCAAAGATGGTGAATGATAAAAACAATTCATCCAGCATGATTATAGTAAATGGGGTGGGAAAGATAATTTCAGGTTCAAAAGACGAATTTGGAGAAATCCTTCCTAGAGATGACTTCTATTATTCCATAGCAAATAATGATAAATTAGAAGATAGTTTCACGAGTAATTATTTTGGTGAAAAGTCCTTTGTTACCTATAAAAAAGCGACGGATTTAGGTTTTGTATTCATTAGCGTAACCCCATACTCTCAATTGATGAAAGAGGTTATAAAGGTAGATCTTTACTTAGGCCTATTCTTTATACTCACCATGATAATCAGCATAATATTAAGTATTATTTCTGCTAAAAGGATATATGAACCACTAAATAAGATAATACAAAAAATGAAGGATAATCCTTCTATAGATTTAATCTCTGGAGATGAATATACCTTTCTGGATGAAGCCTATAGCAATCTTATACGAAAGAATAAATCCTCCCAGATACAAAGGATTTTCAATGGCACCTATGGAGACAATTCACTTCATGTTCTAGGTTTTAGAGAAAATCATAAATTCATGATATTTTCATTAATCCCGGATGATGGTCAGGATTTAACGGCTGATATTATGGAGAAAATACAAAAACTTATAAATTCCAGGTCCAACATGCAGGGAACTTTAACATCTCCTAACTGTATTAGCTGTATTATTCATAAAGAGGAATTTTCCGATAAAATAATGGAAGAAATTATGGACAGCCTAGTAGGCCTGCAAAGAATCATTTCTGAAGACTTGAATATCACATGCTCCATTGGTTTAGGTACGGTTGTAAACACCCTCGATAGTATAAAATTCAGCCAGAGATATTCCTTAAATGCAGTTCAAAATGCACTGAAAAGTGGAGATGGACAGATAGTAACTTATTCCGATATAGAAAACAGCAAGGTAGCCGCCAGCATAAACAAGGATAATATTGCAGATAGGATTCAAGAATATGTTGATAAGAATTTTACTAGGAAAGACTTTTCAGTTGAAGAAATCAAGGATGAGGTTGGTCTGTCCTTAAGTTATATCCGACAAATCTTCAAGGAGGAAAAGGGCCTTACATTAAATGACTATATTATAAACTGTAAAATAGAGTTATCAAAAACCCTATTATTGACTACAGATAAAACGGCTAAAGAAATTTCAGAGGATGTGGGTTACTATGATAATAGATATTTTTATACCCTTTTCAAAAAGAAGGTTGGTATGACTACAGATGAATTCAGAAAGGCGATGAGCCAGGAACAAACCTTGTAATCTTGCGGATTGTAAGATTTTAAACACAGACTTTCAACACGTGTTTAAGATATTACAATCCTTTATTTTATTCTTATTTTGTCTTTTATCCTCCACTGATTCATAATAGAATTAACTTAAAAGGAGATGAGATAAATGAAAAAATTTGATTTGAAAAAAATATTTACAATGCTTGCTGGAGCTTTAATAATTGCATTAGTAGTGTCAATTATACCTGGTGGCTTCTTAGTTAGTGCTGCTGAAATTAGCAAAGAAGATGCCGAGGGATTCGCACTTGATGTGCTAAAAGATGAAGACCTAATAGAAGATGATGAGGAAGTTACAATCAGAAGAACTACCTTTAATCGAGGAGAAAATATCTATACGATAATAATTAGAACCGATGATTTTAATTATGAACTAATAGTAGATGCTAATGACGAGGATGGTAATGTACTAAAGATATTACAAATAGATAGAGATAATGATAAAGAAACTGTTATTAGAGATTTAGAGAAAGAAGAAGAATCAGAAGAAGCAGCAAAGAAAGAACTTGTTTTTGAAGAATTTAATGATTTTGAAGCTATGTTGGATGAGAAGGAAGTAATTAATAAAAATAATGAAGCAGTTGAAGTTAAGTATCTAGAAGAGGATGAATATCTAGAGCATGGTGAAGATAAGGCGACTAGTCAAGCTGAATTAAATGAAGTGCTAAGAGATGCTAAAAAGACTGCAATAAATGAATTCAAGCAAGCAGAAGATAAGGTCGAAGCTAAGGAAGGTTTCAAGGAAGCTAAAGACCTTATAAAGGAAGTTAAGAAGGCAACTAAGGATGATATTAAGGCCAACAAAAATGTCTCTGAAGATGAAGACGACGAGGACGAAGACACAGTTTTAATTCCAAAAGTTAAATTAACTGAAGATCAAGCTAAGGTCGTCGCATTAAAGAGTAAAGGACTTGAATCTGATGATGTTTCAGGATTAACAGCTAAACTTATTGATGATAACCCTACTGCTTATGAAGTAAAATTCAAGTATGAAGATAATGAATATAAATTCTTAATTCATGCACAATCAGGTAAAATTCTAGAAGTAGAAATAGAAGGATTGGATTCAAATCTTAACAAGGGACAGGAAAATAAAGAAGTTAAAGAAGTTAAAGAAAATAACAATAATAGCAACAAAAATAAGGAAAAATCCAACAATGGAAAAGGCAACAAATAAATAGCTAATCACACTAACATTTTTCAATACCTCTTTACCCCTAAAAGCAATCAGGAAACTGATTGCTTTCCCCTTTTTTTGAAATTATAAATCTTTTTTTATGTAAATCGCTTCATATTGTGTTAACATTAATAATATAACGAGGTGAAGATATCCCTCACCTCGTTAAGTGATGGGTAGCAATTAGTTATCTATGTGATGCAAGAACAATTTAGGGG
>CAZTEN010000055.1:0-9818 GCA_964612495.1 uncultured Tissierella sp.
TATATAGGGCAAAAGGTAGTAAATGAAACAAGCGGAGTTAAGCCTGATTTTGATGTGCCTAAGATTCCAAAGGTTGAAAGACCGGAGCTTCAAAGAGGTACTAAGCAGATTTTGGATGAAGAAGGTCCGGAAGGTTTAGTTAAGTGGATTAAGGCTCAAAAGAAACTTTTGATTACAGATACTACAATGAGAGATGCTCATCAATCTCTACTTGCAACTAGAGTAAGAACTACGGATATGATGAACATTGCAAAGGCAACTTCAGTCCTTGCAAATGACCTGTTTTCCTTGGAGATGTGGGGTGGAGCAACCTTCGACGTTGCTTATAGATTCCTAAATGAATCACCTTGGGAGAGACTTCAATTGCTAAGAAAGAAGATTCCTAACATATTGTTCCAAATGCTATTTAGAGGAGCAAATGCAGTTGGATATAAGAACTACCCTGATAATGTAGTAAGGGAAATGATTAAAAAGTCTGCTGAAAACGGAATAGACGTATTTAGAATATTCGACTCCCTAAACTGGTTAAAGGGAATGGAAATAGCCATAGATGAGGTTCTTAAGACTGGAAAA
This sequence comes from uncultured Tissierella sp., assembly GCA_964612495.1. Classification (GTDB taxonomy): domain Bacteria; phylum Bacillota; class Clostridia; order Tissierellales; family Tissierellaceae; genus Tissierella_B. The sequence goes on from CAZTEN010000055.1 coordinate 574, forward strand.
ATCGCTGAAGCTTGTATATGCTATACAGGGGATATTTTAGATGAGAAGCGTGATAAATATAGCCTTGATTATTATGTAAGAATGGCAAAGGAATTAGAAAAAACTGGTGCTCATATTTTGGCTATTAAGGATATGTCATCGCTTCTAAAGCCAAAGGCTGCAGATAAGCTTATAAGAGCCTTGAAGAATGAAATCAGTATTCCTATTCATCTTCATACTCATGATACCAGTGGAAATGGAGTTGCTACTGTATTGATGGCAGCCGCTGCAGGTGTAGATATTGCTGATACTGCTTTTAACTCCATGTCGGGACTCACAAGTCAGCCTGCTCTAAATTCTGTAGTTGCAGCACTTGAAAATACAGATAGAGCTACAGGTCTTGACCTTGATGATTTAGAGAAAATTTCTGAGTACTGGGAAAGTGTAAGACCATATTATGCTCAGTTTGAATCAGGACTTAAGTCAGGTTCTGCTTCCATCTATAAATATGAGATTCCTGGTGGACAGTATTCCAACTTTAAGCCTCAGGTAGAAAGTTTTGGACTTGGACACAAGTTTGATGAGGTTAAGGATATGTTCAAGGATGTAAATGATATGCTTGGAGATATTGTAAAGGTTACTCCGTCTTCTAAGGCTGTTGGAGACATGGCTATATTCATGATTCAAAATGAACTTGATAGAAACAATATCTATGAAAAGGGCAAGGATATGGCATTCCCTGATTCCATAGTTTCATATTTCGAAGGTATGATGGGTCAGCCTGAGGGAGGATTCCCTAAGGACCTACAAAGTTTGATATTAAAGGACAAAAAGCCTATTACAGTAAGACCGGGAGAGCTATTACCACCTGAAGACCTTGATAAAACCAAAGAATATTTAGAGACTAAGTACAAGAGGGAATTCGCTGATACTGAAGTAATGTCCTATTTAATGTATCCAAAGGTTTTTGAAGATTATCTAGATAAGGTTAAGAAAGAGGGAGACTTCACAAGAATGAATAGTCATGTGTTCTTCTACGGTATGAGAGTAGGAGAGACTGCAGAGGTTCATATAGATGAAGGTAAGATATTAATTATAAGACTTATTGAAATAGGCAATGTAGATAATGAAGGCAACAGAGTTCTATTATTTGAAGTAAACGACAGCACAAGAGCTGTGAAGATAAAGGATAAGAAAAGTCATGCAGCAGTTGATAGCGTTGAAAAGCAGTTTGCAGACCCTGATGACCCTAAGGAAATAGGTGCAAATATACCTGGCAAGGTGGCAAAGGTCCTAGTAAAGGCAGGAGATAAGGTAGTTGCCAACCAAACCGTAGCAATTGTTGAGGCTATGAAGATGGAAACCAGTGTAACTACTTCTATAGATGGAGTTGTTAAGTCTGTTTCTATTAAGGAAGGACAAATGGTAGCTGGTAAAGAGTTACTATTGAGGCTTGAATAGGAGGAGTAGATTATGGAATATAAGTTATTGCATACTTGTATAAGAGTAATGGATTTGGAAAAGTCTGTGGCTTTCTATAAAAATGCCTTAGGCCTTGTAGAAACCGAAAGAAAGGACTTTCCGGAGGATGAATTTACTTTGGTTTATCTAAGTGATGCTGATAAGAACTTTGAGCTTGAACTAACTTATAACTATAATCCTGAGAAAGCTTATGTAATTGGTGACGGCTATAGTCATCTAGCAGTTTCCGCAAGTGACTTAGAAGCATCAAGAGAAAAGCATATAGAAATGGGTTATGAGGTCACTGAACTAATGGGGCTTCCAGGCACTCCGCCAAAGTTTTATTTTCTAACAGATCCGGATGGATACGAAATTGAAGTATTAAGAGCTAAATAAAAATAAGGACATACTCAATAAAGACTGGTATAATACTGTCTAGAGGGGTATGTCTTTTTTTATGGGAGGAATTTATGTTTAAGGAACTAATAGAAAAATATTCAGCTGATATATTGGAATTAAGTGATTATATGGCGGATAATCCTGAAATAAGCAGTAAGGAATTCAACTCTTCAAGAAGAATGGTAGATCTTTTGAGAGAAAAGGGCTTGGAGGTTGAATTCCCTTTTGCTGGGATTGAGACTTCCTTTAAGGCGACGGTCAACAGTGGCAAGACAAGAAAAGCAGCGATATTAGTTGAGTACGATGCCTTAAGGGGCTTAGGTCATGCCTGTGGGCATTGCGCCAGTGGTGCTATTTCCCTTTTGGCAGGGCTTTTATTAAATGATATAAAGGATAAAATAGATGCTCAAATCGATATAATCGGAACCCCTGATGAGGAAATTGCAGGAGGCAAGGTGCTTATGGTCAATAACGGGATTTTCAACGGTTATGACTTTGCCATTATGATCCATATGAATAACAAGTCTTATATGTATACCAAGAGTTTAGCCCTTGATTCCTATGAGTTTGAATTCTTCGGCAAGCCATCCCATGCAGCGGCAAGTCCTTGGGATGGTAACAATGCACTTAATGCCATGAGGTTATTCTTCGATGCTTTGGATATGATGAGACAGCATGTAAAACCGGATGTTAGAATACATGGAGTTATAAAAAGTGGTGGAGAGGCAGCTAATATAGTCCCTAATTATTCCATGGCAGAGTTCAATGTACGAAGTGAACATAGAGCCTATCTTGACTATGTTAGCCAATGGGTAATGGATTGTGCCAGAGCTGCTGCCTTAGCTACAAGGACTACACTTAAGGTACGGCAAAGAGGAGAAAAGTACAACGAGCAGATAGAAAACAAAGTAGGTTGTAAGATTCTTGAAGAGATATATGGAGATTTAGGAATAGAGACTTCTGACGGAAGAAATATAGTAGGGGGGTCGTCGGATATTGGAAACGTGGATTATATTTGTCCGGTGCTTCAGCCCTATTTAAGCATTGGGGAGGATTATGGAATTCACACAGTGGAATTTGCCAATGCTATGAAGACACATAAAACCCACGAGAAAATCTTAAAAGGTGGAGAAATCATAGCAAGATTTATATATAAGATGTATAATGAACCAGACCTATTAGAAGAGATGATTGAAGAACATAAGGTAGCTAGGGGAGTTAAGAGTGAAGAGTTAAGAGTGAAGAGTTAAGAGTGAAGAACTAAGAGTGAAGAATAGTAAAATATAAGGAGGGATTTTTATGGCAACGCCACACATCGCAGCAAATAAGGGTGATATAGCTGAAACTATATTGCTGCCGGGAGACCCCTTGAGGGCAAAGTTTATTGCGGATACATTTCTTGAGGATGTAGTGCAATTTAACGGTGTGAGGAACATGTTTGGATATACGGGTACTTACAAGGGTAAGAAGATATCCGTTATGGGAAGCGGAATGGGAGTGCCGTCTATCGGGATTTATTCCTACGAATTAATTCACTTTTATGGGGTTAAGAACCTTATTAGAGTTGGGTCCTGTGGAGCTATCCAAAAGGATTTAAAGCTTTACGATGTAATTCTTGGTATTGGAGCTAGTACAAATTCAAACTATGCTCATCAATACAAGTTGCCAGGAACCTATTCTGCAACGGCGTCTTGGGAACTTTTAGAGAAGGCTAAGAAAGTTGCTGATAAAAGGGGTACTCATGTTACCGTGGGAAATATACTTTCAAGTGATACCTTCTACACAGAAGATACAACAGAGGTGGATAAGTGGGCAGCCATGGGAGTCCTAGCTATTGAAATGGAGGCCTTCGCCCTATATTGCAATGCTGCAAGAGCTGGTGTCAATGCCCTAGCAATTCTTACAGTTTCCGATTCCATAGTAAATAATGAACTAACCACTGCTGAAGAAAGGGAAAAGAGCTTTACAAAGATGATGGAGATTGCTTTAGAGCTTGCATAAAATATAAAGCTGAATGCATTGATGGCATTCAGCTTTTTTCTAATTTTGACTTAGTATTAACTTATTACCCTTTCATTAGATTGAAATATGACATATTATTTCTGTTGATTTTTGTATAATATATGGTATAATTTTTTAAGGTAATCGATTACCTAATGTATAATTAGTTTATGAGCTAAACTAATGGCTGGAGAAATATAACGAGGTGCATCGTTGCAATGGTGTGTAGTCTTGCTATGCAAGACCTCTGATATTTAAAAATTTTAGACAATCGATTACTTAATTTTTTTAGGAAGTGATATTGTGACTATAAAACAAATAGCTGAATTAGCGAATGTATCAAGTGCCACAGTATCCAAGGTTATGAACGGGAAAGACCAAAATATTAGCCAAGCTACTAGACAGAGAGTGTTAAAGATAATTGAAGAGGAAGGTTATATACCAAATGGTATAGCAAAGAGTCTTAAGGTCAAGAGTACTAAGACTATCGGTATAATATTACCGGATGTAATGAACCTGTTTTTTTCAGAGATTGCCAGGGGTGCAGAGGATATGGCTGAGGCCAAGGGTTATTCCATCATCATTTGCAATACTGATAACAATGAAAAAAAGGAGCAAAAGTACTTACATATTCTCCAAGAGAAGATGGTAGATGGCATAATAGTGACAGCAACAGAAAGTAGTTCCAATAATATCTTTGGCAGATTTAAAACACCTATGGTTCTCGTTGATAGGGATATTGATTTTGGGAATAAGCTGGGACTTATAGTAGTAGATAATGTAGAACCTGCCTATGAAGCTACAAAGCATCTGATTGATAAGGGGTGCAAGAGAATAGCTTTTATCTCCTCGGTAAAGATAAACAAGCCATCTGTTAATAGGTATATAGGCTATGAAAAAGCCCTTTTGGAAGCAGGGCAAACTATTGATGAAGACCTCGTTTTTTTGGATAGGTTTTCCATTGAGTCCGGTTACCTAGGAGCTAAAAAGATTTTAAAAGACCATAAGGTTGATGGAATTTTTTGTGGAAATGATCTGATTGCAATGGGTGCCCTTAAAGAGATAAAGGAAAGAGGTTTAAGAGTGCCGGAGGATATTAAGATAGTTGGTTTTGACGATATATCTATTTCAAGGTATGTTGACCCACCACTTACAACTGTAAAACAGCCTATTTATGAAATGGGCAATGAAGCTGTTAATATGTTGGTAGATATAATTGAAGCCAGAGAAGTAGATATGAAACGAACCTTGAAGGCTTATCTAGTAGAAAGACAAAGCACTTAAGGTATTATTTAAAAGTAGAACTAATAGTTAGGAATTAAATAAAGCAGGATTAATCTAATAATAGTTAGAATTTAAATGGATGTACTGCTGACGGAGGTAAATGCTTTTATGAAAATTTTAAACCTAGGGTCTTTAAATATTGATAAGGTTTACGAGGTCAAGGATATAGTTAAACCTGGAGAAACAATATTGGCATCATTTTATAAAGAATATATCGGTGGTAAGGGATTAAACCAATCAGTTGCTATAGCTAAAGCAGGCGCTGAGGTATATCATGCTGGCTTGGTAGGAAATGATGGTAATATTCTTGTTGAATATCTACAGGAGTGTGGCGTAGATACTCAACATATTAATTCAGTTGATTCGGTAAGTGGACATGCTATAATTCAGATAGATAATTCCGGTCAAAATAGTATAATAGTTTTCGGAGGTACAAATCAACAAATAAATGAACACTATATAGACAATGTTTTGAATGATTTTGGAGCTGATGATATTTTATTACTACAAAATGAAATATCCATGATTCCATATGCAATACGCAAGGCTAAGGAAATTGGACTAAAAGTAGCTATAAATCCATCACCAATAACTGATTATCTATTGGATTACCCATTAGAATTGGTAGATATTTTTATTCTAAATGAAATTGAAGGGCAAGCCTTAAGCGGTAAAAAGGAAGCAGAAGAAATTATTAAGGAAATGCATGCAAAGTATCCGACAGCAGCTATAGTTTTGACATTAGGAGATAAGGGCTCTGTTTATAGCGATGGTATTAATGAGTTTCGTCAAAAAGCATATAAAGTTAAGGTTGTTGATACTACTGGAGCTGGAGATACTTTTTGTGGATATTATTTAGCATCTGTATCTAAAGGAATATCCATTCAAAAATCAATGGAATTAGCGAGTAAAGCAAGTAGTATAGCTATTCAAACTAAAGGGGCATCTAATTCAATACCTGATTTAGCTATTGTTGAATCAAGCATAAAGGAGGAGTTTGCTCAATCAATATGATAAGTCAAGAACTAGCATCATCAAAAATAAATAAATTTTTAATTTTAAGAATTATACTTTTAAGTATAGGGTTGGCAATTACTGCTTTAGGAATTACATTGATGTACAAATCAACACTAGGAACTAACCCCATGGCTACTGTCTGTGATGGCCTAAGTAGAATTTTAGGGATAAGCTATGGTTCTGCTAATACTATTATAAATGTGCTATTTTTAGTAGTGGTTTTGATTCTTAGTAGGAAGAATATTGGAATCGGAACAGTTATAACTGTTTTTACTCTAGGTTTATATATGAATTTCTGGAAATGGGTCTTACCGGAATTAAATAATGATATATCTCTTATTAGCAAGATAATAATAAGTCTTATTGGGACTGTAGTATCATCTATGGGGCTTAGTTTCTATATACAATTTGAATTAGGAATGGGTCCCTTGGAATGTTTAGTAGAATTTATTCATGAAAAAACAAAATTAGAGTATAAAGTAGCTAAGACATTATTTGATGCACTACTATTGATACTGGGTATATTAATGGGAGGGGCATTTGGAATTGGGACAGCATTAAATGTATTATTAACAGGTAAACTTATGGGGAATTTTATTGAATTTCATCAAAAATATTTAGGCGGAATCTATAAATTAATATTATAGATATTCAAAAGAAAAAAATCTGGGAGGTCATAAAATGAAAAAGTTTAGCAAACTAGCAGCCTTAGCACTGGCAGCAACAATTACGCTAACAGGTTGTGCAACACCAAAAGATGGAGGGGCAGAGACACCTGCAGAAACTCCTACAGAAACAGGTAGCGACAAAACCAAAGTTGCAGTAGTTATCAATACAAACCTTGGAGACAAGGCTTTCTCTGATTTAGTTTGGTCAGGCGTTACTAGAGCAAGCGAAGATTTAGATCTTGAAATCAAGGCATTTGAATTACTAGGTGATGCTACTAAACAGGAGCCTACACTAATAGAGCTTAGTGAAAGCGGAGAATGGGATCTTATTGTTTCGGGAACTTTCAATTTAAAAGAAGCTACACAAGCGGCAGCACTTGAATTCCCAGAACAAAAATACTTGGTTTATGATACACAAGTTGACTATGACCAAGATGACTATAGCAACGTAGTTTCAGTAATGTCAAAACAAAATGAAGGTTCATTCTTAGCTGGAGCCCTTGCTGCTAAATTGACATCATCAGGTGTTGAAGGCACTAATGAAGAAAAGGTTATTGGATTTGTTGGTGGTGGAGAAAATAGTGCGATTAATGATTTTCTAGTAGGATACATCGAAGGAGCTAAATATGTAGATCCGGAAGTAAAAGTATTATTCTCATATATAGGGGACTTTACTAACACAGCTAAGGGTAAAGAGCTTGCCCTTGCTCAATATCAACAAGGTGCAGATGTGGTGTTTGCAGTAGCAGGTTCAGCTAGTTTAGGAGCACTTAATGCAAGTAAGGATGCTGGAAGACTTGCTATTGGGGTAGACCAAGATCATGCTTTAAAATTGGAAGAATCTGATCCGGAAACATCTAAGCATATTGTAACTTCTGTAATGAAGAACCTTGATGTTTTGCTATATGATAAGATAACAGAATATAAAAATGGCACTATTGAATGGGGTAAACACCTAGGTGCCGGATTAGCAGAAAATGGTATGAGTTTAGCAGACAACAAATACTATAGAGAGATAGTTCCTGCTGAAATAATTACTGAAATAGAAGGAATAACCGAAAAGATTAAGTCAGGCGAAATAAAGGTTTCAACTGCAATAGGCATGTCAACTGAAGAAGTAAACGCAATTAAAGAAAAAGCTGGTAAATAAGATATTCTGATGGAGGTCATTATGACCTCCTTCTTACTAAAATATATCTTTAGAATGAGGTGCATTAAGTGAATAATGTAAAAGATGAATACATTTTATCCATGGAAAACATTACTAAGATTTATGGAAATGGATTCATGGCTAATAAAAATGTTGATTTAAGAGTGAAAAAAGGCGAAATACATGCACTTATTGGAGAAAATGGTGCAGGTAAAAGTACTTTAATGAAGGTTCTTTTTGGACAGGAACAACCTGAGGAAGGCAAAATAATCTATAAAGGGAAAGAAGTAAAAATAACAAATCCCTTGGTAGCACTTGATCTTGGTATTGGTATGGTGCATCAGCACTTTATGTTAGCTCCATCTTTAACAGTAGCTGAAAATATGGTGCTAGGCATTGAACCAAAAAACAAGGGATTCTTTGATTATGCTGAGGCTGTAAGACTGACATCTGAAGTATCTAAAAAATATAATTTGCCAATCAATCCAAATGCAAAGGTTAAGGATTTGCCTGTGGGATATAAGCAGAGGGTAGAAATTCTAAAGATATTACTTAGAGGTGTAGATGTTTTAATATTAGATGAACCTACTGCCGTTTTAACACCACAGGAAACAGAGGAGCTCTTCGTACAACTAAGGGAGCTAAGGAAGCAAGGGTATACTATAATTTTTATATCCCATAAATTAAAAGAAGTTAAATCACTATGTGATAATTTAACGGTACTAAGGAATGGCAGGATAACAGGTATAGCAAGTGTTGCTGATTTGTCTGAACAAGACATTTCAAGATTAATGGTTGGAAGAGATGTATCCTTAACAATAGAAAAAGATAGACCAAAAACTAAGAAGACGGTTCTAAAGGTAAGAAATTTGACTTATAAAAATTCGGATAATAAAGAGGTTGTAAGTAATGTTTCTTTTAGTATTAGAGAAGGCGAGATATTAGGAATAGCAGGAGTTGAAGGTAATGGACAGAAGGAGATTTCAGCTCTTATAACAGGATTAGAGGAAAAGCAATCGGGGGATATATATTTATTCGATGAAGAAATATCATCACAGAGTATTAGAAAGCTAAGAGAAAAAGGAGTATCACATATTTCCGAGGACAGAATGACATTTGGTACTGTTGCTGATGCTTCCGTAGAAGAAAATCTCATATCAGATCGTTTTCATAAAAAGGAATTTAATAAGAATGGATTACTAGATGGTAAAAAAATTGCTGATTTAAGTAATAAACTAATAAAAGAATATTTAGTAAAGTGTGATAGTAAAAATGCTGAAATAAAA
>CAZTEN010000056.1:0-6125 GCA_964612495.1 uncultured Tissierella sp.
TTACCAAGTTCCTGTTATAGCCATATGTGGGTCTCTTGGAGAAGGATATGAAGTTTTATTGGATAAGGGTTTTAAAGCTATTTTTTCTGTAATTGATATGCCTATGAATGAACAAGAATGTATGAAAAGAACCACATCCCTTCTTCAAAATACTGCTGAGAACCTTATGAGAATTTTAATGTTGGATTTAGCAGTTGACAATACAAAATAAGCTAGAGAGGCAAGAGATGGATAAGGTATTTAACAATTGGAACGGAAAGAGATATCATACATTAAATTATGAGCTTCAGAGGATTTTTGGTCAAAAAATTATGAAGCTTTCTTTAGATGGAGGGTTTTCATGCCCAAACAGGGACGGCACTCTTGGACTGAGAGGATGTATATTCTGTGGGGAAGAAGGGTCAGGAGAATTTGCAGGCTCAAGAATAGATTCCATTAAGATCCAAGTAAATGAGCAGATAAAATTAATATCAAAAAAGAAGCAATCAAGCATGTATATTGCCTATTTTCAAAGCTTTACTAATACATATAGGGCGGTAGAAGATCTTAAAAACCTATATTATGAAGCCTTGTCCTTTGAAGGGGTGGTTGGTATAGCCATTGCGACTAGACCGGATTGCTTAAATCATGAAGTTCTAGACTTATTAAGTGAGCTAAACGAGAAAACCTTTATTTGGATTGAATTAGGGCTTCAGACTATTCATGAAAGTACTGCAAAGTTCATAAGGCGTGGTTATGACTTAGGTATTTATGATAAAGCCATAGAAAATCTTAGAAATAGGAATATAAGATGTGTTACACATTTAATCATTGGTCTTCCGGGAGAAAATAAAGATATGATGTTAGAGTCTGTTAAACATGTGGGGGATGCTCAAAGCTGGGGAATTAAGCTCCACAGCCTTTATATACAAAAGGATACGGACCTATATTATTACTTTAAAAAAAACCCCTTTAGTTTATTAACTAAGGATGAATATATAGATATTATAGTAGATGCCATAGAAATTTTACCAAGTGACATAGTAATTCATAGATTAACAGGAGATGGTAAAAGAGAGCTATTATATGAACCAAAATGGACATTAGACAAACTGGGAGTTCTTTCTTCAATAGATAAGGAACTAAAAAATAGAAATAGTCATCAAGCTATTAACCATAAAGCTTAATCTTGCATAATATATTATTGCAACGATTATTGAAGGAAAGGTGGTTAATATGAGCGACTTAAATGAAATGGGCAAAAAATGTCCATCCGGAAGTTTTCCCTATACCATAAAGTCAGGTGATACCCTTTATCTGTTGGCAATCAGATACAATACAACAGTAAATGCAATAATGGCTATAAATCCAGGTATAAATCCAAACAATTTACAAATAGGTCAAGTGATATGTATACCCGGAGCTATGCCACCACCAAGCTGTCCTATAGGTTCTTTCAGCTATACTATAAGACCTGGGGATACTCTTTATATGCTGGCAATTAGATACAATACTACTGTTGAGGCAATTTTAAGACTAAACCCTGGATTAGATCCTAATAACCTAAGAGTTGGTCAGATTATCTGTATTCCAATGGGAACTCCAACACCAAGCTGCGATGGTATGTATTATGTAGTAAAAGCAGGAGATACATTGTATTCAATAGCCATGAGATATAATGTAACAGTAGCAGACTTAATAAGAGCAAATCCTGGAATAGACCCTAACAATCTACAGATTGGTCAAATCATTTGTATTCCGGAAAAAACATCACCGGTAAGATGTCCTGGAGGAACAATATATGTAGTACAAAGAGGAGATACTATAAGTTCAATCCTTGTAAAATTCGATATTTCCATTATGGACTTAAAGGCTGGAAACCCTGATTTAGATTTGGATAAGATTAAGGTAGGTCAAGAGCTATGTATACTTCCTCATAAGGATAGAGGATGCCCTTGTTCTAAGGGATACACATCCTATATAATTAAAGCTTCTGATATACCTGCAGGAGATGAGCCTGTAGTATTTTATCTGGCAGATAAGTTCAATACAACAGTAGGAAGAATACTGCAAGCAAATCAAAATCTAGCACCTGAGGATTTTGTAGAAGGTAAGAGAGTCTGTATACCTGATTGCTAGATTGTAAATAATGGATAGTTAAACCCGAGATTTTTCACTTAGTATTACAGTGCTTTAAGCCTGTAGGGTTGAAGAATCTCGGGATTTTCGACTTTTTGTTACGAATTTGATTTTTTATTGTAATTAAATTGTAAATAATATGGTCCTATAATTTGCTAAGCTATGGGTATAAGTAGGACAACCATATTATTATTTAGAAAGAAGGTATGAGAATGAATAAAAAAGTATTTTTACCTATACTTGTCCTTGCAATTTTTTTGCTTTTAGTAGGATGTAAAAAGGATAAGGAAGTTGTGGAACCAACTCCAAATTCTCCGGTTGCTGAAGTGCCGAAAAAAGCTACTGAAGATGAGAAGGAAGTGATTATGAATGATTTCAATGTTTTAATGAGTGAAGACAGTAATTCTGAAGAAATTATTTCATATGTAGACGATAATATTAAGAAATTAAGCCAAATAGAAGCAGATATTATGATTGATAAGCTTGAAAAAAAGTTAGAAGCCAATAAAGAAGACCTTATGAATAAGATATTTGAAATGGACAAGGATAATGAATTAATGGATATAGGTGGAAGGGAAAAATACTTCCCTGAGGATATGATATCCCGGATAAAGAATGATGACCTTAAGGATGAGATTCAAAAAGCATATGAGAATATGTACAAGCTAGTAAATCTGGAAGGTGAATTCTATCCTATAGTTGATTATTCTAAGTTGACCAAGTATAGTGATACAATATCTGATGAGATAAAGGAATATCTTGAGATTATGGCTCTGGATTCCGACAATTTACCATTTGCTGATGGTGGGATAACTATTACATTTGAAGAGCTCGCTGACAGAATAATAAAAACTGAAAGTCATTTAAATAAATATATTGCAGGCAAAAGAAATGAAGAGCTTAGAAGTCTTTATTCAATGAAGCTTGTAGCCTATATGAAGGGTTTACCTAATACAAGGATTTCTGATGAAAACAATCAGGTAATAGATAAAGTATTTGCTAGTTACCAAGAAACAGCAGCTTTAGAAGGCTATATAACCAGCTTTATCCTTAATCAATATGTTGAGGATATAAAGAATAATAATGGAATAATAGATGCTTCAATCATAGCCAAAGCTGATAGATATATAGCAGAAGCTATAAGAATGTTGGAAGAATACAAATAAAATACTAATATTAAAAGATGCTGGTTTGCCAGCATCTTTTTACTCTGAGTAAGATTTTATTTTTAGGGGTAATATACACTTAGTAAGAATTGGAGGGATAAAATGAGTGAACTTATAAACAACAGAGAACATAGGCAGGAGTTGCTTAAAGAAATTATAAAGGAATTGCACCAAGGTAAAAGTGTACAGGAAGTTAAGGATAAATTTGCTTCAGTAATTGAGGGGACATCTCCTGTTGAAATATCTCAGATGGAAGTGGCCCTTGTAAAAGAAGGACTTCCAATTGAAGAGATTCAATACCTTTGTGATGTCCATGCAGAAGTATTTAAGGGGACATTAGAGGAAATTCACCATCCTGATCAGGTTCCGGGCCACCCTGTTTTTACTTTTAAAAAGGAAAATGAAGCTATAAGTAAATTAATAGATGAAGACTTAAAGGCTCATCTAGATGTATTTATAAAGGATGATTCTAAGGAAAATATCATAGGGCTAATAGGGAGTATAAATCTGCTTTGGGATATAGATAAGCATTACAGCAGGAAGGAAAATTTAATCTTTCCTTATCTTGAGAAGTATGGAGTCACAGCACCTCCAAAGGTAATGTGGGGTGTTGATGATGAAGTAAGAGCAAAACTTAAAGAAATTAAGCTAAGTTTAAAGAATTACACAGGAAATAAAGATAAACTAGCCGAAGATATAAATAAGGCTACACATCAGATTAAGGAAATGATATTTAAAGAGGAAAGCATATTGTTCCCAATGGCATTAGAAACCTTGACTGAAGATGAATGGATAAGCATATATCATGATTCCGATGAAATTGGATTTGCTATAATTTCACCGGAAAAGGAATGGAAACTAAAGCGAGTTGACTTAGTTAAAGAAGAGAAAGAAAGTATATCCAAAGATGGAGCCATAAGATTTGAAACAGGGATTTTAACTCATAAGGAGTTAAACTTTTTGCTGAATAATATACCCGGGGACTTTACATTCGTAGATAAAGACAATATAGTCAAATACTTCTCCAACAGTAAGGACAGATTTTTCGCTAGAACCAAGGCTATAATTGGGCGAACTGTAGAGAACTGTCATCCGCCTGCATCGGTTCATGTTGTAGAATCTATAGTAAACGATTTTAAATCAGGGAAGAAGGATAAGGAATCATTCTGGATAAGCATGGGTGATAAATTCGTTCTAATTCAGTATTTTGCAATTAGGGATGAAAACGGTGATTACATTGGGACTCTAGAGTTCAGTCAGGATGTATCTGAAATAAGGTCCCTTGAAGGTGAAAAGCGTCTCTTATGATAGGGGTATTGTCCCCTATTTTTGTTATTACATTGTAACCATTTTAAATAGATTTTTAATTGTATTTCCACCTTTTTTATAGTATTATTTATTGTAGCATTAAAAATGGGGTGTAAATATGAAAAAGAAGTTCTTTATTGCATTTTTATCATCTTGTATTATCTTTACAGTTTTATATACAACTGCTTTCAGCTTCTTCTTTACAGAAAAGCCTGTTGTGGCTTCAGATGACAAGCTAGATGATCAAATCATAGGAGAAGAGGCAACAGATGATAAATCACCTGTAAAAAATGAAGTTTTATTTCTTTTAATGGGTGTGGATGCAGAAAAAGTTAGTAAATCCAAGGGAACAAGAACGGACACTATGATGCTTACAAAGGTGAATTTTGAAACTGGGGACATTACATTGTTTTCCATACCTAGAGATACCAGACTAAATGTAAATGGAAAGTTAGATAAGGTAAATTCAGCTCATGCTATAGGTGGACCTGAACTTGCAGTAGAAACAGTAGGGGACTTTCTTGGTGTTGATCTTAAATACTATGTAAAGGTGGATTATGGTATAGTTAAGGATGTAGTAGATGCTATTGGTGGCGTAGTAGTGGATGTACCTATGACCATGATTTATAGGGATCCTACAGCAGAGCCACCTTTAAATATTAATATTAAGAAGGGGGTTCAGGAACTAGACGGAAAGAATGCACATGATTTCCTTAGATTTAGACATAATAATGACATGACTGTTGGATATCCTGAGGGAGACGTAGGCAGAATAAAAACTCAGCAGTATTTTATGAAGGAACTTGTAAAACAAACTCTACAACCTAAGAATCTACTTCAGTTACCATCATTAATAAAGACCTATTACAATAATGTAGAGACTAATATACCACTGACTTCAATGTTGAAGGGTGCAGCTTCTGCTTCAAAGATTAATGTTGATAATATGAATACTGCAACTTTACCTGGTGTAGGCGAATATATTGGACCGGTAAGTTACTATATATATGATAGAGATGCACTTAATCCAATGATTAGTGAAATGTTTGGGGACTACTTAGCGGATTAATAAACATCCGTAGAAAACATTAAAAGAGGTGTAAAAATGAGGAGTGCTAGAAAAAGAGAGCATATAGAGAATTATTTGAAGACTTCTTTTCAAGGTGACACACTTTTTGGGGATGTATTCCTAGAGCATAACGCGCTACCGGATTTAAATTTTAAAGATATAGATACTTCAGTGGAATTTTTAGGGAGAAAAATAAGTTATCCAATCCTTATAAATGCAATGACAGGAGGGTCTTCATTAACACAGGAAATAAATCACGATTTATCCATGCTAGCTAAAGAATTCAATATTCCCATGGCTGTTGGTTCTCAAACAATTGCCCTTGAGGATGATGAGGATGCTATAGAATCCTTTAAAATCGCAAGGGGAATAATCGGGAATCAAGGAGTTGTCATAAGCAATTTAAGCGGTCAGGCTACAGTTGAAGAAGCCCAAAAGGCTATAGATATGATAAATGGAGATGC
>CAZTEN010000056.1:6135-9785 GCA_964612495.1 uncultured Tissierella sp.
TATGTGTATATGATGCTAAAAGAGAATATATAGTAAGATATTTAAAATCTTTTATATTACCCTCGATAATAGACACTGCATTAATACAACTTAACGTTACAAATAAAATTGCCCATGAATACATTCTAATGTTTATAGAATGACTAATTATAAATGGAGTACATAGAAGTAATAATTGAAAATATATTGCTTCTTTAATTGAATATAATGACTTTATTTTTTTTGCACCAAATACAGATAAAATAATTAAAGGGATTATAGATAATATTGCAGCTATTGTGAAGAATGTGGATAAACCTGTTATAGTAAAAGAAGTGGGTTTTGGTATCTCCCAAGATGTTGCGGAGAGGCTTTATGATGTTGGAGTCAGAAATATTGACATTTCAGGATATGGTGGAACCAATTTTATGGAGATTGAGAATTTAAGAAACCATGCCTGTGATTTCACAGAACTTTACAACTGGGGAATTCCAACGGCAGCATCTCTAATAAATTGTAGAAAGCTAGCTAAGGATTTGAATTTAATCTCCAGTGGTGGTATCAGAAACTCAAATGACATAGTTAAGTCCTTGGTACTAGGTGGTCAGATAATAGGCATAAGTGGCGAATTGCTATCATACCTTGTACATGGAGGATATTCATATGCTAAAGAATATCTTGATAACCTTATATATAAGCTTAAGATACTGATGGTATTGCTTGGAAAGAAGAATATAGACGAGTTGAGAAGTGCAAAATATAGAATAACCGGAAGGCTGAAGGACCTGGTATAAGTGTCCATAAAAACAAAAAAATAATTTAGGACACTTGGTTTATTAACAAATCCAAGTGTCCTTTTATGTTTAAGCTCCAATTTTAGAATCCTCCTGATCCTCCGCCTCCGGCTCCTCCACCACCGCCTCCGGAAAATCCGCCTCCACCGCCAAAGTTGGTGGAAGTATTACTTGAGGTTGATGCGTTGCCGTAGAAGCTCCGGTTCAACCTATCTTCGAAGCCTGAACCGCCCTTTCTATTTATACTGTTGAAATACCATGGACCCCAGTACATTGGATAATAGTCTGTGCCAAAGGTGCGTCTGTTTTTATCAAGGTCTTTCATACTAAAGCCTAAGGCTACAGCGTAGATTAGCACCTTATCCTTAGGAATACCTATATCAAATCCTCCATAGTTTTCAAACTCCTTCTTAAAATCCTTCCATAATTTATATTGGATATATCCTTTATCAGATTTTCTTGCAGCAAGGATACTTCCAAATATTAGTATCATTAAGGAAATAACCGAGGCTATAATTCCATATAAACCACCAAATACTAGGGAGATAATACTAATTACTATTAGGGGTATGCTCATAAGAATGAAAACTATTCCTATCTTTGTAGATTTAGAATCCGTATATCCCCTAGTTTTAAGTTGGTCTTTTACAAGTTTAGACCATTTGTTTTGATTTTTATTAAAGATTAAAGTTTCTTTTTTACGTAAATTATCTATATCATAGGTACTTACCCTATTACCATTCCCAACTTCATTGAATAGCCAATCTAATAGATATCTTTCATGGTATAGAAGATTACCATCATTTTTATTTGTTCTTTTGAATTCATAGTCCTTGTATTTTAATTCTTTTTTAGAAAGGTTTTTATCATCCTTATTAAGCTCATCGATTATAATGTATTCTCTTCTTGCAAGGTCGAACAAAGTAGCCATTAGACCACGGCTATCCATATATCCGCTCATAAACCTATTTAACTCAGCCGGGGATATTTCTTCAGGATAAGGGTTAAGATTAGTATCAATTTCTTTATCTCTTCGAAGGACCATTATGAAAAAACCTGTAATACCAACACCCATAACAGATATGACTAGGGATATTTTATTAAATAGAGTTTTTCTTTCCTGTCTTCTTAAGCTTTCCTGCTCAATCTCCTGAAGAAAGGAAGCTTCTTCGTCTAGTATAGCCTTTAGATTACTCTCACCTAATCTGGTTGCCATAGGAGTATATCCTTTGGGATATAGGATTCTTGCTTCAATAAATGTAAGTGGAGGGACTTGGCTTACATCCAATTTAATCAAATCATCATCTGTAAAGTTGATAGCACCATTTAATGGACCATGGCCAAATATTTTTACAACTTCTCTATCCATTTGAGGTAGTTTTAGACTCGCACTAAAATTATGGATAATAGTTTCATTTTCATCCCCAAGATACTTAAAGTATAACTCTCCCGTATCCTCATGAATTACTGCTACATTCTTTAGGGTATAGCTAAGCCTAAAGCTCTTTTCTACATACCTAGAAGGGGAGTATATCATAAATCTTATAGTGCTGTTTTCCATATTATAGCTAAATACATGAGCATCTCCTATTTTAGCATCCTGGTCATTTAAATACTCTATTGAATCCCCGGAAGTGATTTCATAGATTTTATAATCTCCTATACCATCCATCCCTTCTAGATTTATATCTCTATAAACTCCGTTGAATTCGTCATTGAAGTCATAAGTAATATCCTCGGTAATTTGAAGGTCTCCATTTTCTAGAAGCTCAGATGAGACAATCCAGTTTGAAATCTCAAGGCTTTCTTCTGCATGTACATTAATTGGAACCTGAATAAACAAAAGTATTAGAATAAGTACCGAATACCTTTTCATATTAAACCCCCCATTTTACTAATGCTACTGAGCTCTACTATTTTACTATTAATATATACCCAAAATTTCCAACAATAAAGGGAAGGATAGAAGCAGGGATAGGAAGAACTTCTTCCGCTAAACATAAGTATGCTCATTTTTTCATTCATAAGAAAACCTCCTCAAGAGTAGCTTTACTCTAAAGAAGGTTTTCTATTCTAACTAAGACTATCCTTGCAAATTTTATTGAGTATATAAATAAACGAATCTATTTCATAATAGTCATTATAGAAACCAAAGCTGATCCTAACCATTCCCGGCTGTTGATTTTTATCACAGTTTCTAAATTTCTTAACATCTTCATTTCTTATCTTCAAAAGTCTTTGAACATAAGGCTGAGCACAAAAGCACCCATTTCTGATACCTATGCCTTCCTTACTTAACATTTCAGCAAGTTTACTATGATGGTATTCGGCAAGGTTAAAGGAGATAATAGATACCTTTTTGTCTATATTACAATCATCATAAAGTGCAAGCCCCGGAATTCTTCTTAAATGGTAGAGTGCATATGCTGTCAGACTTCTTTCATGGTCTTCTATGAGATTCATGCCAATTGTCCCTAAAGCTCTAATGGCTTCAGTCAATGCTAGGACTCCCATTAGATTAGGAGTTCCTGCTTCCTCTTTTTCAGGTGGGTCCTCCCATATTACATCGTCTCTTGAAACGAATTTAACACAACCTCCTCCTACTATTTCGGAACACCCATTATAAAATACTTCCTTTGGTGCAATGAGGGACCCAATTCCAAAGGGAGCATACATCTTATGTGCAGAAAAAACAGCAAAATCTATATGTTGGTCATCATCAATAGGTCTCATATCAAAAGCTATATGTGGAATCATTTGGGCTCCGTCTACTAATATTTTTGCTCCGTATTTATGACAGATTTCCGCTGCCTTATGAATATAATTGATATATCCCGTTACATTTGATGCACCTGTAATGCATACAAGTCCTACGGC
>CAZTEN010000057.1:0-5842 GCA_964612495.1 uncultured Tissierella sp.
CAAGATAGGTTTTGGTGATATAAATTTGATTTTATATGGCCATGAATAATTCAGGCTATAATAATTCTTCAAAAACTGAGTCTGGTCCTCTCTGCTTAGATTTTCCTCTATTATAGGTTCTTGTTCTTCGGTTTCAATTAGTTCCTCTTCCACAGGTGCTGCAGCTTCCTTAGTACAGCCTCCAAAAAGTAATAATGCTATAATTAGAAATATGTATTTTTTCACCCTATCCCTCCTATGTTCTCCTCATTTTTTAATTACCTATATTATAGTATAGTATATTTACTTGATTATTTGAATTTTATTTAACAAATAAGTTACTGAATAGTCAAAAAATTATTAAAAGCAGTTGACAAAATCTTAAAAAGTGATAATATATAAGTACAGATTAGCACTCAATTAGTCCGAGTGCTAACAATAAAGAAAAAAAGGAGTTGTAAATCATGAGTAGACTTGTACCTTTTAACAGAAGAAACGGTAGTTTAATTAATTCAGGCTTTGAAGACTTCTACAACATGGTAGATAACTTTTTTAACGATAATTGGTTATCAAACAGAAACTTTATTCAAGGCTCATTCAAAATCAATATTAAAGAAGACGAGAAAGAATATACAGTAGAAGCCGAGCTTCCGGGAGTTAAAAAGGAAGAGCTCAAACTTGAATTAAACGAAGGCAAGCTTAATATCGCAGTAGAAAGAGAAAGCAAGGTAGAAGAAGAAAAGAACAATTATGTTCATAAGGAAAGTAGCTATGCTTCAATGAAACGTAGCATCTACCTAGCAGATGCTGCTGAATCAGAGGATATTAAAGCTAAGTTAGACAATGGAATTCTTACAATAGCAGTTCCAAAAAAACAAAAGGGTAATAATACAAGGCACATAGAAATTGAGTAAAAAACAGGCTATCCCAAGGGATGGCCTGTTTTAATAGATGGCAATGAATTTAATCTTTAAGATATACAATTCTATTTCATATATGGTATAATAAATACCGTTAATAAACAAAAGGCTTTATCGCAAATGTATTTATTGCATGGTTTAAATATATCTATTTTAGAAGGGATTTGAAATAATTTGATAAGCGTAAATAATGTAAGCCTAAGATATGGCTCACAAAAGTTGTTTGAGGATGTAAATTTAGTATTTACACCTGGTAACTGCTATGGAGTAATTGGTGCCAATGGTGCCGGTAAGAGTACTTTCCTTAGGATTTTATCCGGTGACTTGGAGCCTAATACAGGAGAAGTAAGTATTGCAGCAAATATCCGTATGTCTGTATTAAAGCAAGACCACTTTGCCTATGATGAATTCCCTGTAATTCAAACAGTTATAATGGGAAATAAAAAACTATATGACATAATGAAGGAAAAAGATGCCCTATATATGAAAGAAGACTTCAATGATGAAGATGGTATTAAGGCTGCAGAATTAGAGGGAGAATTTGCCGAGATGGACGGGTGGAGTGCAGAAGCCGAGGCTTCTTCATTACTTCAAGGCCTAGGTATTACAACTGATCTACATGAAAAAACAGTTTCAGAATTAGATGGTAACGAAAAAGTAAAGGTTCTTCTTGCTCAATCCTTATTCGGAAAACCAGACATTCTTCTTCTTGATGAGCCTACTAACCACCTTGATGTAAAGAGCATTAAATGGTTACAGGAATTCCTTGGAGACTTTGAAGGAACCGTTATAGTAGTATCCCACGATAGACATTTCCTTAATGAAGTATGTACTCATATGGTTGATATCGACTTTAGTAAGATAAAGATGTTTGTGGGCAACTATGACTTCTGGTATGAATCAAGTCAATTAGCTCAACAGATGATGAAGGATCAAAACAAGAAGAAGGAAGAAAAGATTAAGGATCTACAAAACTTTATTGCTAGGTTCTCTGCCAATGCTTCTAAATCCAAGCAAGCTACCTCTCGTAAAAAACTATTAGAAAAGATTACCCTTGATGATATTGAGCCTTCCAATAGAAGATATCCCTTTGTTGGTTTCAATATGGAAAGAGAAGTAGGCAATGAAATCCTTACTGTTGAAGAACTTTCAAAGACCATAGATGGAGTTAAGGTTTTAGATAATATATCTTTTAGAGTAAATAAGGATGACAAAATAGCCTTCATAGGAAATGAAATAGGGATTACAAGCTTATTTAAAGTATTAAATGGTGAATTAGAACCTGATAGCGGGACCTACAAATGGGGGCAAACTATTACTAAATCCTACTTCCCTAAGGATAATTCCCAATACTTTAACAATGTGGAACTGAATTTAGTAGATTGGCTTAGACAATTCTCAGAGGAGCAAAGCGAAATCTACTTAAGAGGTTTCTTGGGAAGAATGCTCTTCTCAGGAGATGAAGCCCTTAAAGAGGCTAAGGTCCTTTCCGGAGGGGAAAAGGTAAGATGTATGTTATCTAAAATGATGCTTACTAATGCCAATGTCCTAATCCTTGACCAACCTACTAACCACTTAGACCTTGAGTCTATAACCTCAGTAAATGATGGATTAATAAACTTTAAGTCCAACATCTTATTTGCATCCCATGACCACCAGTTCATAGATACAATAGCAAATAGAATCATCGATATTAAGGATGATGGAAGCTTTATAGACAGAAGCATGACATACGAAGAATATATAGAAAAGTACCTTTAAAAACAAGGCAGCCATGAGGCTGCCTTATTCTTTTTTGGTTTTGATTTTAAATATGAAATACCAGTATTTAAGTATTATTATAGAAACAATAAAAACCTTTAGATAAATGCTATCCAGCTTTATTAAGGGAAAGAGAAGCATTAAATCGGAGATTAACATAATCTTTGCCTTTCTCTTAAGGGTCATAGACCCATCTCTGACGAAATCTTCGGCATAATCTTTATAGATTTTAGTAGCCCTAAGCCACTTATCAAAACGTTCTGAGCTTCTCATAAAGCATACCGATGCTAATATTAAAAAAGGTGTAGTAGGCAGTACAGGAATAACTACCCCTATAATTCCAATCCCAGTAAATAATAGGCCTGCTATTACTAATATAATATTTATGATTCTCATGATTACCTCCAAAAACAAATTCTATAGTATTATACCCATTTAATCTAGGCTTAAATTAAATAATCAGTTATACCATACACTGCTTGCTTAAATATCAGAGGTAATTGCATAGCAATTACTTCACACCATTGCAACGATAACCTCGTTATAAATTTATTTTATCAATGCTTATTAATGATACTTATTGGGTAGATAATTATTAATTAAAAGATGAAAGGGGATAATTTATGGACCATAAAAAGAAATTAACCACTGTCACCGGTGCACCGGTACCTAATAATCAAGATTCAATGACAGCAGGGCCTAGAGGACCAATAATGCTTCAAGATGTATGGTTTTTAGAGAAGCTAGCCCATTTTGATAGAGAAGTTATTCCAGAAAGAAGAATGCATGCCAAAGGTTCTGGAGCTTTTGGAAAATTTACGGTAACTCATGACATTACTAAATATACTAAGGCCAAAATCTTCTCAAAAATAGGAAAGGAAACTGAAGTATTTGTCAGGTTTTCCACTGTTGCCGGAGAAAGAGGAGCAGCAGATGCGGAAAGAGACATCAGAGGATTTGCAATGAAATACTATACTGAAGAAGGAAACTGGGATTTAGTCGGAAATAACACCCCTGTATTCTTCTTTAGAGATCCTTTGAAGTTCCCTGACCTTAACCATGCAGTTAAGAGAGATCCTCGCACCAATATGAGGAGCGCTACAAACAACTGGGACTTCTGGTCATCCCTACCTGAGGCATTACATCAAATAACCATAACTATGAGCGACAGAGGTATCCCTAAGTCCTATAGGCATATGCATGGATTCTCATCACATGCATTCAGCTTCATTAATGAAGCTAATGAAAGAGTATGGGTTAAATTCCATTTCGTGACTCAACAAGGTATAAAGAACTTAAGTGATGAAGAAGCTGCTGCAATTGTAGCAAATGACAGAGAAAGTCATCAGAGAGACCTTTATGAGGCTATTGAAAGAGGAGACTTCCCAAGATGGACAATGTATGTTCAAATCATGACTGAAGAAGAGGCCAACAAGATGCCTTATAACCCATTTGACTTAACTAAGGTATGGTATAAGAAGGAATTTCCATTGATTGAAGTTGGGGTATTAGAGCTAAACAGAAACCCTGAAAACTACTTCCAAGATGTAGAGCAAGCTGCTTTCAATCCTGCAAGTGTAGTACCGGGAATAGGATTCTCCCCGGATAGAATGCTACAAGGTAGACTGTTCTCCTATGGTGATGCTCAAAGATACAGGCTTGGTGTAAACCACCATCAAATTCCGGTAAACTCACCTAAGGGGGCAAAATATGTAAACAGCTACCATAGAGATGGGCAAATGAGGGTTGACGGAAACCAAGGCTCAAAACTTCATTATGAACCAAATAGCTTTGGAGAGTGGAAGGAACAACCTGAATATGCAGATCCTAAGCAAGAGGCTCTTGGGGACATAATGCGTTATGATTTCAGAGTAGATGATGACGACTATTATACTCAACCAGGAAAGCTATTTAGATTGATGACACCGGAACAACAACAGGTCCTATTTGAGAACACTGCTAGAAATATGGATGGTGTCCCAGAGTTTATAAAGATTAGACATATTGAAAACTGTTCAAAAGCTGACCCTGCATATGGCCAAGGCCTAGCAAAGGCAATGGGAATAAATTTAGCATTGAATGAAGAGTATTAAAAATGAAGCTGCAGTCTGATTGAATCAGACTGCAGCTTCATTTTTAATACTCTCAGGGGGCTGAGAGTTTACTTAGCAATATAGAACTCTATTTCAAGAACCATTTCTTGAGTATTTCTTATTATACTTAAATTTTCTTTGTCGTTTTGTTGGTATTTAATTAATGCCCTCTTCAATTCACTCATATTGTTAACTTCCACTTGGCCTAGCTTAGTAATTATATCTCCACTTTGAAGTCCTGCCTTATAAGCAGGTGAGCCTGATTCTACTTCAACCACAACAACACCCTTATCGGTTGAAAGTTGGACTCCTAGCCTACTTTGATATTCCTCTGTGGCTACTCCCTTTATGCCCATATATACTGTCTTATATGAACCATGTTCAATAACCTGTTGACTAATAGCCTTAACCTCATTTATTGGAATCGCAAATCCCAGTCCTTCTCCGGAGGAAATCTTAGCTGTATTTATGCCTATTACTTGTCCCTTACCATTAAGAAGTGGTCCACCACTATTACCCGGATTTATGGATGCATCAGTTTGAATAAGGTTGTCAATTACTACCCTACCTTCAACTGTAACCGACCTATTAAGGCCAGAAATAATACCTGAGGTAACTGTTCTTTCAAATTCCAATCCAAGGGGATTACCTATAGCAACAGCTAATTCTCCAACCTCTAATTCGTCAGAATCACCTAATTCAGCTATAGGCAGGTTATTAACATTTACCTTTACTATAGCTATATCAAGGGTTGTATCATTCCATAGTACAGAACCATCAACCTTTTCTCCATTTTCAAACAATACCTTTATCTCTTTAGCATTACCATCTGCGATTACATGGGAATTGGTCAAAATATATCCATTCCTATCTATGATAACCCCTGAGCCTACTCCACTAACATCCTGCTCACTAAAAGGCCATACAGTTTGAGTTTCTACAGTTGTAATGCCTACTACAGAGCTCATAGCCTTCTTAGCAACTGCCGTTACAGTAGATAAATCATCGCTAGTATTTATAGTAATTGCATCTGCCTGATATTGTGTACTAGTTGATAAAACACCTGCAAACAGCTTAGGTGCCACGAAG
>CAZTEN010000057.1:5852-9771 GCA_964612495.1 uncultured Tissierella sp.
ACCACCTAAAAGAGAGCATACAAGAGCTAGGGCTATATAGGATAAAGCGCTTCCTCTAAAACCTTTCTTCTTAGGCTGTTTAATATGAGGTTCATATCTTTGCTCCCCACCATTTGATCCTACTTCTTCATCCTTGTTTGATTCTATCTTTATTTCTTCAGTTAAATCCTTATATACTTCTTCCTTAGTTTCCTTATTTACATCGTCTAACTTACTATTACCTTCTTCTTCTGGTTCATCATTATTAATTAGAATGAATCCATCGTCATTATCATCCATGTAAATTCCTCCTTTAAAAAATAGGTAAGAAGTAACTCTTACCTCTTCGTTCTTACCTCTTAACTATCATTCTAATACCCAATTGTGAACAATTTATGAAAGGAATATGTATTATTAATGAGAGTTTTCTTTATATCATTTGTGGGTAAAATTTTAGAAAGGAGTTGATCTGATGAAGATTGAATATATATATCATAGTGGATTTACAGTTGAAACAGATAATTACTTTTTTGTATTTGACTATTATAAAGGAAGAGTAGATTTAAAGGATAAAAAAACCATAGTATTTTCAACCCATGGCCATGGAGATCATTATAACAAGGAGATATATGACTGGGAAAAAGAGAAACCCCATATATTGTATGTCTTAAGTGGTGACATAGAAGCAAAGGCCTCAAAACATGTATATATATTAGATGAAGAAGAAGACCTAAAACTCTTTGATGTAGAGATTAAAAGCTTTGGGTCTACCGACTTAGGCATATCCTTTTTGATTAAGGCTGACGGTAAAAGCATTTTCTTTGCAGGGGATTTAAATTGGTGGTACTGGGATGATGATAGTGATGAAGAAAAAATCCGTATGGAACTTGCCTTTAAGAATGAGGTTGATAAACTTAAAGGGAGTAATATAGATGTAGCTTTCTTCCCTGTAGATCCAAGACTTGAAGATGCCTATTATTTAGGTGGAGAATATTTTATTAATACTGCCCATCCAAAATATTTCTTCCCAATGCACTTTGGGGATAAGTACGATGTGATACCTAAATTTATCCACAAAATAAATATAGAAGATACCACTATTGTGGAGATTATTGAGAGAAATCAAGTATTTGAAATAGACTAGCAAGAAACCCCTCAAAAGGGGTTCAATTTTTAGACCCAAAAAACCTGGGCTACTTTTATCATATACTATCTCACTTATCTTTTATTCACTGGGAAAAAGGGACATTCTGATTTTTTGCATTCTTCTTTATTTCTTAAATAATGTGTACATTGATTGAACTCTGTTGTGCCTAGATCAAGGCCCAACTCTTCCTTGCTAAATTTTTCGCCGACCTGAAGCGCAATATATGAACTTCGCTTGCAGCACCTAGGTCCATCGATTTCTGAAATCTTTAATAGACATTCTCCCACGATTTTATTGGCAAGGGCCCATGTATGTACCGAGTATTGATCCGAATCCGTTAAAATACTGATATATATACCCAGACCCACAGCAGCACCACAGTTTCCGTACAGACCACAAAAGGCTGGGAGAATATTTTTTGCTCGCATCATTGCTTCCATCAAGTCATTCTGCAACATTTCAACAGGTCTAGCCTGGGCTTTATATGCAGCGGTCAGCATTGCTGCGGGAATCAAATAATGGTGCTGGGGACAATGCATCTTCAACTGTGGGGCATCCATTAAATGCAATCCAATCTCTGTAGACTGTATAGTGTCCTTTTCTTTGTAAATACGAAGGCATTCCTCGGTAATGTACATTGTAGCCTCATCATATGATTTTAGATTCATTTTTATATTTTCGCTCTCCTTTACATAAATAATTTTACTGCCACTTAATTATTGGGGTTTGAATCACATTGACCAACTAATTTAGAACTGTTACTACAATGCCGACCAGCATGATACCTTCAACAGCATTGGTATAGTTTGCATAATGAGTATAGTTGATTATATAAAATCTCATGCCTCTTGTGGCTCCCATTATCAGTGACATACGCCTTCCAGGTATAAGCGGTTATGCAAAAATCCAAATTTGATGTCGGTTTATCAATCACAAGGATTTTGGGTTGCTGAACCAAGGCTCGAGCAATCAGATCCATTAGCAGCAAATAAATGCCGCCTAAGAGTGTTGAAACAGGAAGCAAAATTATGTGTTTTGTCCCAACCTAAGCCATAATATTTAAAAACGGCATAGTCTAATATTTACTATGGCAAACTCTTAAAAATATAATTGCCTAATTAAAGATCAAATTTCTCCTTAAGATATCTTATATCATCACTTATAAATCTGCTTTCGATTGAACTTACATCAAATTTTACAGTTTTAAAAGCAAATTGAAATATTTGACCACCTAATAGGGCCATAATAAGTGTACCTATCCCTATACTCCCACCCAGTAAATATCCTATTAAGGTAACAATTAGCTCTACAAAGCTTTTTACCAACCTAACGGACTTGCCCGTCTTTCTAGTTAAAACCACCATCAACCCATCTCTTGGACCTGCTCCCAGTCCTGATGATATATATATCCAGCAACCATATCCTTCTATCAAAAGACCTAATAGAATCATAATAATATTTGCTAAAAAACCTCTAAATGTTGGGACTAGATTATTTAACATCAATAAATCCATAAAAGAACCTATTAATAATATATTCATAACGGATCCCCAACCAATACTCTGTCCAAGTATGATATCTAGGGTAATAATAAATAATCCAACTATAATGCTTGCTTTACCCATTGTTATTCCAAAAGTATTGGATAACCCTTGATGAAAAACATCCCATGGAGCAAGCCCTAAGTTTGCATTGATTGTCATTACAATACCTAGGGCGAATAAAAATAATCCAATAGTAATTTTAATTAACTTATAAAATATTTCTTTCATATTATTCCCCATCATCATACTCATCTAAAAATGAATGTTTAACTCCGTCCTTCTCCCAACCCAATATTGTGTCCATACTAACATTTTGACCTGCTCTGAAGATAGACATATCAACATTCCTAAAGTCCTTCTTCAGATTTTCTATTAAATCCTTTATTTCATACCTCTTATTACCTATCTTCTTCGCCGCTACCATACATGCACAATTTAGCGGCCAGATACCACTATTTTGAATAAATCTCTGAATATACATCTCCTCAATTAAATAAAGAGGTCTAATTAGCTCCATATTCTCGAAGTTTTTTGCCTTTAGCTTAGGCATCATGGTCTTAAAGCTTCCTGCACAAAGGAGGTTTAGCATAGTGGTCTCAATAACATCATTAAAATGGTGTCCTAGGGCAAGCTTATTACATCCAAGCTCCGCTGCCTTCCCATAAAGGGCTCCCCTTCTCATTCTAGCACACATATAACAAGGATAATCACTTGCAATTTTATCAGCAACCTTGAAGATATCTGCATCATAGATATGAACTGGAATACCAAGGTATTGGCAATTTTCCTCAAGTAGGGTCCTTATTTCAGGATGGTATCCTGGATCCATGGCTATATATTCAACTTCAAAATTTCTATTCCCATTCTTATGGAGCTCCTGAAAAAGCTTGGCTAAAAGGAGACTATCCTTACCACCTGAAATAGCGACTGCAATCTTATCCCCATCTTGAACTAATTCATATTCCTTTATTGCCTTTATAAACTTACTCCAAATATGCTTTCTATATGTTTTAATAATACTTCTTTCTATATCAGCCAAGGGCTTTCTATCATTAAAGGGTACAAGGATTTCGCAACCCTCTCCTGCTATTGACAATTTCTTCTCTTCCAAAAATAATCACTCCAAAGTCTAATTAAAATCTAGCTTTAGTTTATCCTAAATTCTTTTTTAATTCAAGACAAGGACAATTATTCATTGCACCTATTTAAGTTATAGGATATAATGACTTGATGGACATTTATGTCCAAT
>CAZTEN010000058.1:0-6214 GCA_964612495.1 uncultured Tissierella sp.
TTATATATGACGGCCAAAATCATGTGAGTATTGCCTCCTTTGATAATAAAATTAAGGACTTAACTATATTGATAAACGGCATGTCTAAAGCATATGCCATGACTGGTTGGAGAATAGGATTTGCAGCTGCTCATAAGGATATTATAAAGGTCATGGGAAATATACAGAGTCATACAACTTCAAATCCCTCATCAATTGCTCAATATGCAAGTGTAGTAGGTTTAAATGAAGATCAAGCAAGTATTAAGGCAATGAAAAAAGAGTTTGATAAGAGAAGAATTTATATGTATGAAAATATAAACTCTATAAAAGGATTAAGCTGTAGAAAACCAAAAGGTGCTTTTTATATAATGATTAATATTTCGGATTTGAAGGGAAGAACTATAAGTGGAAAATATTTAAATTCATCTCTAGATGTTGCTAATCTATTACTTGAAGATGCAAATGTAGCAGTTGTGCCTGGAATAGGTTTTGGAGACGATAATTATATAAGGTTATCCTATGCCACATCTATGGAAAACATAATAGAAGGTATAAGAAGAATTAAAGAGGTCATAGAGGAATAAATGAAGTACTATTAGTTTGTATAATATTATGTGAACTAATAGTACTATATTTTTATAAAATATATAATATCAAAAATAGTTGCTTTTCAGGATCCTTTATGCAAGGATTTTAGTCCATAAGACTATGTAGTCCTTGGGTTAATGGATAAAATGCATTAGAATTAATTTTAGAGGGTTATGCTGCAAAAACGTTAGATAAAGTTAATTAGGTAAGAGGCTTAAGGCAAAAATTCCTAAATAATTATAAAAAAAATATCATTAGTCGCAAAATTACTATTTTGTGACTAATGATATCGATAAAGAGGTGGAAAATGAACGAAATACCGCTAATTTTGGAGGATTTTCTGAACTATATGGAGACTATCAAAGGGTCTTCTCCAAATACTGTTAAGGAATATTATTTTGATTTAAGAACTTTCTTTAGGTATATGAAAAAGAGATTTAAATTGGTAGATGATTATGATATGGAATTTGAAGAAATACCTATTTCTGATATTGATTTGAATTTTATTAAGCGAATTGGAATTCAAGACCTTCACGCCTACATATCCTTTGTAGATAAAACTCGCGATAATGGAAATCGGGCTAAGTCTAGAAAAGTCTCTTCAATCAGGTCCTTTTTTAATTATCTCTATCTTAGAGTCAACTTAATAGACAATAATCCTGCTGAAGGTTTGGAGTCTCCTAAATCTGAAAGTCGACATCCCTCATACCTAACCTTAGAAGAGGCAGAAGAATTTTTAAATACAGTTCAGAAGAATAAGATTGATGAATATAGGATTAGAGATTATGCAATTATTATGCTGTTCTTAAATTGCGGCTTAAGACTTTCTGAACTTGCTAGTATGGATTTGGATAGCATTAAGGACAAGGACACTCTATCCATCATCGGTAAAGGTAATAAAGAACGTACTGTATTCCTTAATGAAGCTTGTATCGAGGCAATTAATAACTATTTATCTATTAGACCAATAGATGCCAATGATAAAAAAGCTATGTTTATAAGCAAGAGAAAAAACAGAATGAGCAATCGTGCTATACAACATATGATAGATAGATATTTAGAAAAAGCAGGTTTAGATACCTCCATATATTCTACTCATAAACTAAGACACACTGCAGCTACCCTTATGTATAAATACGGCAATGTAGATATAAGGGCTCTCCAAGGGATTTTGGGTCATGCTTCTGTTTCAACAACTCAGATTTATACTCATATAGATGATGATCGTCTAAGAAGTGCTGTAAAAAGCAATCCTCTTGCCAATAGAAAATCAAAAAAAGCTGAAGATTAAATTTCAGCTTTTTTTATATCTCAAATTAATTATCGTATATAGGAATCTTTATGGTTTCTCCCTCTACTATAAAGCTAGTATCCATTTCATTAAGCTTCTTTATGTCAAAGACCATCTTTCTAACATCATAACCTTCCGGCATATGTTCAAGGGAAATATTCCATAAATTTTCTCCATTACCGACGTAGTATTCTTTAAATCCTTGTGTTTGGATACTACCATAAACCTTTGAATAAGCAAAAATTAGATTTATTATCAATGCTGTTATGATAAAAACTCCTGTAATAAATAAAAAAAATCTTCTAATGTCTACTATAACATATTTTTTATTTTTCATATAGCACCTCGTACGTTTGTTCTAAACAATTGTTCTATCACTATTGTACACAAACAATTGTTCCTTGTCAATAGTTTATATCACTTTTTCGAACCTTTGTTTGATTTATTTATTTTAATGTGTTATAATTATTTAAATAAGATGTTATGTTTATTTATATGTGAGGTGATAAAAATGTATGATGATTTATCTCAAAAACAGATTGAAATTTTATTATTTATAAAAAGCGAAATTCAGAAGAAAGGTTATCCACCTGCAGTAAGAGAAATATGTGTGGGAGTTAATTTAAAATCCACCTCCACCGTCCATGGTCACCTAGAGAAACTTGAACAAAAAGGCTATATCAGAAAAGATCCAACCAAACCTCGAGCTATTGAAATCTTGGACAAGGAAGATGACTTCCTATTAACACATAAGAAGACTTTTGATGTACCAGTAGTCGGAAGAGTTACTGCGGGCGCACCAATACTTGCTGTAGAGAATATTGAGGATACCTACCCTGTCCCTTTAGAACTTGTAGATGGGCATAATGTATTTATGCTTAAGGTTCAAGGAGAAAGCATGATTGAAGCAGGTATATTAGATGGTGATCTTGTGCTTGTTAAAGAACAAAATCATGCTTATAACGGTGAAATAGTAGTAGCTCTTCTTGGTGAAGATGCTACTGTTAAGAGATTCTTTAAAGAAAAAGATGCTATAAGACTACAACCAGAAAATCAATTTATGGAACCAATTTATTCAAAAAACGTAAGCATATTAGGAAAGGTTATAGGACTTTATAGAAAAGTAAATTGAATTTTAAAAAAAGAAAGTTCTTAAATTTTTAAGAACTTTCTTTTTTATTAACCTTAATCTATACTTATTAAGTTTTTCTCATAAAGATTATTAAGAGATTTTAAAACGCCAAGCTTACAATGATCATAAGTTAAGCCACCTTGGTAATAAACGTAGTAAGGCTCCCTCATAGGACCATCTGCTGATAATTCAATGGATGAACCTTCAATAAAACCACCTGCAGCCATTATAACCTGATCTTGATATCCAGGCATATTCCAAGCCTCAGGTACCACATAAGAATCAACTGCTGATGCAGCTTGTATGCCTTTACAGAATTCAGAAACTCGTTCAGGAATTTTAAGTTCAACTCCCTGTATTATATCACTTCTAGGATCATCTAAATCAGGCACGACTTTAAAACCAAGGTCCTTATATGATTTAGCAACTAACAAGGCTCCCTTCACAGCTTCTGCTACAATATGTGGAGCTAGGAATAACCCCTGCATAGTCGTTCTTGATGTACCAAAAGTAAGGCCACAATCCTTCCCAAGTCCAGGAGCAGTGAGCCTATTCGCTACCATCTCTACTAGAGTTCTCTTACCTACTACATAACCTCCTGATAATGCTAGACCACCACCCGGATTCTTTATTAAGGAACCAGCCATTATATCTGCTCCAACATCCGTTGGCTCTCTAAGTTCAAGAAACTCGCCATAACAATTATCAACCATAATAATAGCCGAAGTATTGAACTCTCTAATTGCACTTATTGCCTCTTTTATTTCCCCTATTGTAAGAGCTCTCCTGTCACTATATCCAGTTGATCTCTGTATCATAATAATCTTTGTTTTTTCAGATATGATACTTTTGACAGATTTAATATCTATTTTATTTTGGACTAAGGGGACCTCTTTGTATATTACCCCATAATCAATTAGAGTGCCAAGTGATTTTCCCTTTATACCAATTACCTTTTGCAGAGTATCATATGGAGCACCTGATATAGCAACCAATTCATCATTTGATCTAAGTATTCCTGATAAGGTCAGGGTAATAGCATGAGTTCCTGAAGCTATTGTAGGTCTTACTAGAGCATCCTCAGTATTGAAGACAGAGGCATATATAGACTCAACCTTATCCCTGCCAACATCTCCATATCCATAACCCGTCGTCCAGTAGAAATCAGTTGAGCCAAGTCTATTATCCTGCATTGCTTTAATAACCTTAAATTGATTATACTCCCTAATCTCATCTATGGCATTAAACTTATCCTCAATAGTCTGTTCTTTTTCGTTTACATACTTTATAACCTTTTCTTCTAATCCAAATTGTCTACATAATATTTTTATCGTGTACTTATTCATATTCACCTTTTCCTTTACATAGAAAAGTCTCTGTGGCCAGAGACTTTTATTCTTCAAAATTTATTGGTTTTATTGGTATTATAGTTGAAATAGCATGCTTATATATCAACTGTTGCTTATCATCACTATCAAGGACTAATGTATAGTTATCAAATCCTTTCACCAGTCCTTTAATTTGATATCCATTGACTAAGAATACTGTTATTCCAATATTGTCCCTTCTAGCCTTATTCAAAAATACATCTTGTAAATTAAATCCCTGTTTCATCTATACCCCTCCTTGATTTAAAGATTATTCAAAATATAACCTTTAATTTCATAACTTAATTCTTCAATATCTTTGAAATTATCAACATCTATCCATCTTATTCTATTATCTCTTCTAAACCATGTCAATTGTCTTTTTGCGTAATTCCTACTTCCTTGCTTAATTCTATCAATTGCTTCATCTAAAGAAATTTCATTTTCTAGATATTGAATAATCTCCTTATAACCTATACCCTGAAGTGATACTAGAGTTTTATTATAACCCATAGATAATATTTTCTTAACTTCATCCACCAAGCCACCTTCAATCATAATATCAACTCTTTTATTGATATTTTCATATAGCTTAGGTCTATCCATATTAAGGCAGACCATAACAAGGTCATAATCCTCATTATAGGATCTAAAGTTTTTATTATACTCTGTCATAGTGTTGCCTGTAAGCTCATAGATTTCAAGTGCTCTTATTAGCCTCTTCCTATCTTTGATGCTTATCCTTTCGCCACTTTCTTTATCAACCTTTAAAAGCATTTTATGGAGATATTCATTTCCGTATTGGTCCCCTAAGGCTTCTAGTCTACTTCTTACTTCTCCATTAGGGGCAATAGATGCAAAGTTAAGATTATATGCAAGAGAATTTATATATAATCCAGTACCTCCAACAACGATTGGAAGCTCCTTTCTACTATTTATTTCTGATATAATCTTTACAGCCATATCCTTGTAATTTGATACAGAAAAAGATACATCAGGTTCTATAATGTCCAACATATGATGAACAACCCCATCCATCTCTTTTTTGCTAACCTTAGCAGTACCGATATCCATATACTTATATATTTGCATCGAGTCTGCAGAAATAATCTCTCCATTCAGTTCTTTAGCAAGTTTTATGGAAAGTGAAGTCTTACCTACAGCCGTTGGACCCATTAAAATAAAAAGTTTTTCTTTCATCATATCACCTAAATAATCCTTAAAAATTGTTTTTCAATATCCTGTTTTGTCATTTCTATAATAGTCGGTCTACCATGAGGACAGCTATATGGATTATCACATTTAGCCAAGTCTTTTAATAAGGCACTAATCTCTATGATTGATAGCTTATCGCCACCCTTTATAGCACTAGTACATGCTAATTTCATCAATTTATCAAGCCTAGTTTCGTAATTATTTCTAATACCCTTTTCCAAATTATCCAATAGATCCATAAACAATTTTCGAACATTTGGTTTGCCAAATAAAAAAGGCACTCCCCTTATGGCATATGCAGAGGGACCAAAACCTTCTAGTTCAAAACCCATTTTTTTAAAGTAATCTAAATTTGAAGTGAGGTGATTATATTCAGCATTAGTCAATTCAACAATTTCGGGGGCTATAAGCTGCTGAATATTAATATCCTCATTTTCATACTCTTTCCTGTATCTTTCATACATTATCCGTTCATGAGCTGCATGTTGATCTATAAAATAAAGCTTTTCATAAATCCTATTTTCTCCAAGTATATAAGTATTAAATAATATTCCTATAGGATTTATTTCAGGTAGTACTTTTCTTAAAGCATCTTCACCGGGGATTTTATTCTGTTCTATAAAATCCTCAGAACTCTCC
>CAZTEN010000058.1:6241-9715 GCA_964612495.1 uncultured Tissierella sp.
AAGATAATGAGTTTATGGCTTCTATTACATCAACATTTTTTTCCATAAAAGAGTCGTAATATTTTTTATCTTGATTTATTTCTATTTCTTCAATATCACTTAAATCAATTTTCGAATAGTCTCTTACTTGAATAGATGCTTCACTATTATCTAGCTCAAATAGACTTGGGAGTTCTTCTTTCTGTTCTTTTTTAGACTCTTTAACTTGAAATTTTGGTATATTTACATTTGGATGTAGGGCATCCTTTACAATATTGCTGATTATTCCTATTATACCATCCTTGTCAGCAAACTTAACCTCTTGTTTTGTAGGATGGATATTTACATCTATCTTGCTAGGATCCATATCTATATAAAGTATAAATACAGGATATCGATTTAAAGGAATAAGAGATTTATAATGATGCTCTATAGCACTACTAATCCCATAGTTTACTATATACCGACCGTTAATATAAATGTATTGATGGCTTCTATTGCTTCTATAAAGGATATTATTAGATGTATATCCCTTTATTTTCAATCCATCAACTTCAAATTCTATTAGTATGAGCCCCTTTATAAAATCCTTTCCCAATATAGAATAGATATTTTCCTTAATATTCCCATTTCCTGAAGTCTTTAATACTACCTTATTATCTCTAATAAGTTTAAATGACGAATCGTAATTACCAAGGGCTAGCTTATAAAACATATTGCTAATACTATTTCCTTCGGCTAAATCACTCTTTAGAAATTTTTTTCTAACAGGTAAATTATAAAATAGGTCTCTAACTATCATAGTAGTTCCCTTGGGGCTACCAACTAGGTCCTTAGACACAATCTCCCCTTCCTCTATAAGGGCATGAATTCCAGCCTTATTGCCTTTTGTTTTAGTAAGAATCTCTACCTTTGCTACTGAAGAAATGCTTGCCAAAGCCTCTCCTCGAAAGCCTAAAGTGAGAATAGAATAGAGGTCATCTATAACTTTAAGCTTAGATGTGGAATGGCGTTGGAAGGCTAGGTCAAGATCCTCCTCCTCAATACCATCACCGTCATCAGTAACCCTAATATAAGTTTTTCCACCATTGTTTATCTCTACAATAATACTCTTGGAATTTGCATCAAGACTATTTTCTACAAGTTCCTTAATAATCGAGGCAGGTCTTTCAATAACCTCACCGGCAGCAATCTTTTGTATTGTTGCGTTGTCTAATAATTGAATTCTTCCCATTAGGCTCTCTCCTTCAAAATTTTCGCATCCTCTACGAGATTGCTTAATGTATTCAATGCCTCTAAGGGTGTAAGATTTTGTATATCTATATTCTTGATTCTATCTACAAAGTAATCTTTCTTAAAATCCAATAGGTTAAGCTGCTTGGAATTATTCTTAGGAGGACTATTTAGATTAATTTCATGATTATCTTCAATTTGAGATAGTATATCATTAGCCCTATCAATAATCTCCTTATTAATACCAGCTAGCTTCGCTACTTGAATACCATAGCTTCTATTAGTGCTACCTTCCACAATCTTCCTTAAGAAGATTATATCATCACCCTTTTCCTCAGCTATAATTGTTAAGTTTACAATTCCCTTATACTTATCCTTTAACTGTGTAAGTTCGTGATAGTGAGTAGCAAATAAGGTCTTGGCCTTAATCTTTGTAGCTATATATTCCACTACAGCCCAAGCAATACTAAGACCATCATAAGTGCTTGTTCCTCTACCTACTTCATCCAGTATAATTAGGCTTTTAGAAGTTGCAGATTTGACTATATTTGATACTTCATTCATCTCTACCATAAAAGTACTTTCACCTTGACTAAGGTTATCCGAAGCCCCTATTCTAGTGAATATTCTATCTACAATACCAATATTAACCCTTTTAGCAGGTACAAATGAACCTATCTGAGAAAGAAGTGTAATTATGGCAACCTGTCTCATATATGTTGATTTTCCTGCCATATTTGGACCTGTAATTATCTGTATCATATTTTCCTTAGTATCTAGAAGTGTATCATTTGGAATAAAGAGATGGTTATCTATTGTTGATTCCACCACGGGATGTCTTCCTTCTTTAATCTCAATAATTCCCTTAGTATTTAATTCTGGTCTTACAAAGTCGTTATTATTTGCAACTAAAGCAAAGGTTGAAAGTACATCGAGAACTGCAATATTCTTACTAAGACTTTGTATTCGTTCTATCTCATTTTTTATTTTAAAACGTATGTCTTGAAATAACTCGTACTCTATATCAAGGGATTTTTCCTCTGCTCCAAGGATCTTAGATTCCATATTCTTTAATTCCTGAGTATAATACCTCTCAGCATTAGCCAAAGTTTGCTTCCTAATGAAATAATCAGGTACTAAGCCTAAATTAGACTTAGTGACCTCAATGTAATAACCGGCGATTCGATTATAACCTATTTTTAGGTTCTTGATTCCGGTCTTGTTTTTTTCCTCTTGCTCCAGATTCCCTAGCCATTCCTTACCCTTTAAGCTACTTTCTCTTATTTCATCTAAGTCTTTACTATACCCGTTTTTAATAATACCACCTTCTTTTAAGGTGATAGGAGCATTATCATCGATAGATGATTCAATAAGAGTGTATATATCCGATAAATCATCTATTTTATTATCTAGTTTAATTAACTGAGGATGTTCCGTTTGATTTAATATCTCCTTTATAGAAGGTAAAACTCTTATTGAGTTCTTAAGTGATATAAAGTCTCTGCCGTTACAGTTTCCACCTGATATCTTACTAGATAATCTTTCAACATCATAGATTTCCTTTAAACATTCTCTAATATCATCCATGACCATAAGATTCGTAGTAAAATACTCAACAACATCTAGTCTATTGTTTATAAGTTTAATATCTAATAGAGGTTGTTCCAGCCATTTCTTAAGAAGTCTTCCTCCCATAGCAGTATGAGTCTTATCCAATATCCCTATTAAAGCGCCTTTCTTTTCTTTTGACTTTATAGTTTCATTGATTTCAAGATTCATCCTAGTATTAATGTCCATAATCATATAGTTGGAAGGCTCATAATAGTTAATTGTATTGATATGCTCTAAAGAATTCATCTGGGTATTATATAGGTATTCTATTAGTTTATAAGTAGATAGGGTTGCATATAGTTTCTCATTTATACCAAGTTCATCAAGAGATTTAACCTTAAATAAGTTACATATCTTTGTTTTCATGCCTTCTTCCAGCTGATGCACATTCTCATAGACATTTATATATGGATTTATCTTGTTTTTTATTGTCTTCATATATTTTCTATTAAGGGTAAATCTCTTATTACAAAGTATTTCTGAAGGATTAGTCTTTCCAAGTTCATCTATGATAAAGCGATAGCAGTTATCCTCATCGCTTAGGAATTCTGTAGTATACATTTCACCCGTTGAATTGTCCACATAGGTGATTCCCAATCCAAAGACATCATAATATATGGAAACCAGAAAGTTATTGGATTTATCATCCAG
>CAZTEN010000059.1:0-9669 GCA_964612495.1 uncultured Tissierella sp.
TCCACGCCAAAAATTTCCTCCACCTACTACTATAGCAACTTCTACACCTAAGCGCTGTAATTCCTTCACCTGTCTAGAAATATTTGTTACGGTTTCAGGGTCAATTCCAGTTCCTTTTCCACCTGCTAAAGCTTCCCCACTTAACTTTAGAATTACTCTTTTATATATAGGCTCCATTAATTACTCTCCTTTAGCCTGATGTTATAAAAGGAGAACGTATACGTTCTCCTTTTTAATTATTACATCAATCAGTACATTTGGATTCTTAGATATTCATTTGCTTTGCTACTTCTTCTGCAAAGTTTTCTTCTCTCTTTTCTAAGCCTTCTCCAACTTCAAATCTTGCAAATCTTCTGATTTTAATATTCTCTCCAATTTTAGCAACTTTGTCAGCTAAAAGATCTTTTATCTTTTTATCTGGATCCTTTATAAATGCTTGATCTAACAGACAAATTCTCTCATAGAATTTTTCTAATCTTCCTTCTACTATTTTAGCTGCTATATTCTCTGGTTTTCCTTCATTTATAGCTTGAGCTGTAAGGATTTCTCTTTCGTGAGCCAATTCATCTTCAGAAACTTCTTCTCTAGATACATATTTTGGATTTGCAGCAGCAACTTGCATTGCAATATCCTTAACGAAAGTCTTAAACTCATCATTCTTTGCAACGAAATCAGTCTCTGAGTTAACTTCAACTATAACCCCAATTCTACCACCGTGGATATAAGCATCTACCAAACCTTCTGATGCAATTCTTCCTGCCTTCTTAGCTGCTGAAGCAAGTCCTTTCTCTCTCAAAAGATCGATAGCCTTATCGATATTTCCATCGGTTTCTACTAATGCGTTTTTACAATCCAACATTCCTGCTCCAGTTTTTTCTCTAAGTTCTTTAACTAGGGAAGCACTTATACTCATTATTAAACCCTCCTATTCTTTAAAAAAGGTAAGGGGTTAAGGAAAAACCCTCAATACCCTTACCTGTTTATTTTTTATTCTTCAACAGTTTCTGTTTGTTCACCTTGTCTAGCTTCTATAACTGCATTTGCTATGGTTTCTGTTATCAATTTAACTGCTCTAATAGCATCATCGTTTCCAGGTATAACATAATCAATTTCATCCGGGTCACAGTTTGTATCTACTATTCCAACTACAGGAATACCTAAAATTTGAGCTTCTTTAACCGCAATTCTTTCTTTTCTCGGATCAACTACAAATAAAACATCTGGTACACCATTCATATTTTTGATTCCGCCAAGGAATTTTTCAAGTCTTTCGCCTTCATGTCTTAGTTTAATTACTTCCTTCTTAGGTAAAAGATCGAATATTCCATCCTCTTCCATCTTCTCTAACTCATGAAGTCTATCAATTCTTCTCTTAATAGTGTTATAGTTTGTTAACATACCACCAAGCCATCTTTGGTTGATGTAATGCATATTACATCTCTTAGCCTCTGATTCAATAGCTTCTTGTGCTTGCTTCTTAGTACCTACAAAAAGAACATCGCCTCCGTTAGCTACGATTTCCTTCATGAAATCATATGCTTCTTCAACTTTTTTAACTGTCTTTTGTAGGTCAATAATGTAAATACCATTTCTCTCTGTAAAGATATATGGTGCCATCTTTGGGTTCCATCTTCTAGTTTGATGTCCAAAATGAACACCGGCTTCTAATAAACCCTTCATTGTTATTACTGACATACTTTTCACCTCCAAGTTTTTTCCTCCACTCTCCTCATTTACCTTAGGACCCTCTTGGGCACTACCCTTAATATCAAAGAGTGTGTGTAATCAGTCACTAAAATAGTATAACACAATGATTCTTGATTAGCAACAATTTTATGCACTTTTTGCTAATTTTATGTTAAAAATTAAAGGGATAGTCTCCTATCCCCTAACCTTTTTCAATTCATCTATTAATTTATCATTTAATATCTTAATATGTGTTCCCTTCATACCTAAAGACCTAGATTCGATAACACCTGCACTTTCAAATTTTCTAAGTGCATTTACTATAACAGATCTTGTAATTCCTACTCTATCAGCTATTTTACTTGCAACCAATAATCCTTCATTGCCATTTAATTCTTTAAAAATATGTTCCATAGCCTCAAGTTCTGAATAAGACAGTGTTCCTATGGCCATTTGAACTACAGATTTCTTTCTTGCTTCTTCTTCAATTTCTTCGTTAGTTGCTCTTAAAATCTCCATACCTACTATAGTTGCACTATATTCTGAAAGGATAAGATCATCTTCATTAAACTCTCTTCCAAATCTTGCTAAAACAAGGGTTCCAAGTCTTACTCCTCCACTATTTATTGGAATAACCGTAGAAATTTTATTTGGATAATCACATTCCGATACATTATCAAACACACAATCACTAGTATTTAGTATATTTTCATTAGTTTCAGTAATCTTTAATAATTCATCGTTATATTTCTTTGGAAACCTTCTTTCTTTTACTACCTCTGAATTGACGATATCGCATTCAAAACCATCAGAAAGTTCATACCCAAGTACTCTACCTTTTTTGCTTGCTATATATACATTTGCTTCTAATACATCACTTAAAATCTTACTCAATTCAACAAAAGAAACTGGCTTTGTTCCATATCCTTGAAGTGTTTTATTAACTCGCCTTGTCTTTTGTAACAGACTCTCCATTAGATCTTCCCCCTTGCTTTATACGATACTGAATATTTCATCATATATTAGAATACTACAAACTATATGAAATGTACAGAAAATTTTAATTATTTACTATTTCTTAATA
Source organism: uncultured Tissierella sp. (assembly GCA_964612495.1). Classification (GTDB taxonomy): domain Bacteria; phylum Bacillota; class Clostridia; order Tissierellales; family Tissierellaceae; genus Tissierella_B. Next base: position 2,771 of record CAZTEN010000059.1, read on the forward strand.
TAGCCACATTCCTTATTACTACACTTTATAAGTTCACCATTTTTATTTCTTTTTATAATCATATATTCATGGCAAACAGGACATTTCTCAACTATTGGCTCATCCCAAGATACAAAATCACACGTTGGATAGTTAGTACATCCATAGAATACCCTACCCTTCTTAGACCTCTTTCGAACTATTCGTCCGTCTTCACATTTCGGACAATTTACATCTATTTCATCTAATATTGCTTTTGTATTTTTGCATTCTGGATATCCTGGACATGCCAAGAACTTTCCAAAACGTCCATTCTTAACTACCATATTTCGTCCACATTTTTCACATATTATATCGCTGACTTCATCAGCAATCTCAATTTTATCGATTTCTTCCTCAGCTCTTTCCAATAGCTTACTAAAAGGAGAATAGAATTCCTGAATTACACTCTTCCATGGAATAGTTCCGTCAGCAACATCATCTAGCTTTTCCTCAAGGTTTGCCGTAAATTCTTCATCTATTACATCATCAAAATAATCTAACAAAATGTCATTTACTAACCTACCTAGCTCAGTAGGATAAAACAGTTTCTTATCCAATTCTACATAATATCTAGACAAAATAGTTACAATAGTTGGTGCATAGGTACTAGGTCTTCCTATTCCTAATTCTTCTAATGCCTTTATGAGAGATGCTTCATTATATCTTGATGGTGGTTGTGTAAAATTCTGCTTAGGTAAGAGCTCATTTAGCATTAAATTGTCTCCTAGCTCAAGATTAGGTATCTTCATATCTTTTACTTCTTCATCAGCTGTTATATATACCTTTAAAAATCCAGGAAATACCAACTTAGAACCAGTTGCTTTAAATATATTATCCTTACTTAGGATTGTAACATTAAGGGTATCATATATTGCTTCCTTCATTTGAGATCCTACAAATCTATCCCATATTAGCTTATAAAGCTTATATTGATCCTTGCTTAAGAAATCCTTTATTTCCTCAGGATTTTTAACTACATCAGTAGGTCTAATACCTTCATGGGCATCTTGAGTCTCTTTTTTAGATTTAGTATCATAGCTAATTCCCCCATTTGAAAACTCAGCTCCGTAATTATTAGTAATATACTCCTTTGTTAATTGGATGGCATCCTTAGAAATCCTTGTGGAATCAGTTCTCATATAAGTAATAAGACCAGTAGTCCCTTCTTTTTTTAAATCAATTCCCTCATATAATTGTTGTGCTACACTCATAGTCTTTTTAGTAGTAAACCCAAGTTTTTTAGAAGAATCCTGTTGCAGGGTACTTGTAGTATATGGAGGATAAGGTTTTCTTTTTCTAGTACCTTTCTTTATATTTGATACCTGAAATTTATCTTCATCTAATGAATCTATAACTTCATTTATTTGGTCTTGAGATTCAAGGTCCATTTTCTTCTCTTTACCCTCTTTTAATTTGCCTATGAAATTTGCCTCAAACTTCTCTCTACCCTTTTGAAGTATTGCCTTTAAAGTCCAGTATTCCTTTGGAATAAAGCTATCAATTTCTTCTTCTCTGTTACATATTAATTTTACAGCCACTGATTGAACCCTTCCAGCACTTAATCCTTTTCTAATCTTTTTCCACAGCAAAGGACTTATTTTATAACCAACTAATCTATCCAGTATTCTTCTAGCTTGCTGAGCATCCACTAGCTTTAAATCTATTGGTCTTGGTTTTTTAATTGCACTTTTGATTGCATCTGATGTTATTTCATTGAACTCTACACGTACATTTTCTTTCGGATCTAATTTCAATATATGAGCTAGATGCCAAGATATAGCTTCACCTTCCCTATCAGGGTCCGTTGCTAGATAAACATGATTTGCAGCCTTTGCTTCCTTCTTCAATTCGTTTATCAATGGTCCCTTACCCCTAATGTTTATATATTTTGGCTCAAAGTTATTCTCTATATCAATCCCTAAAGTACTCTTTGGTAAATCCCTTATATGTCCTACCGAAGCCACAACCTTGAAATTTCTTCCAAGAATCTTACCTATTGTTTTGGACTTGGCTGGGGACTCTACTATTACTAAATTCTTTGCCAAATTTACACCTCCAAGGCTCTAGCAGATTGTAAAAACCCTGCCAGAAAGCTCTTTTATCATTCCTTTTAATTCTAATCCTGTTAAAATACTCATTACTGTTGATATATCCATCCCTGTTTTTATAGCTATCAAATCAGAATGAATTGCACCGTCAACGATTATTTTCATTATCAGTGCTTCATCTATACTTAAATCTGAATAATCCAGTTCATTTTGTTTTCTCTCAATAAAACTTACTTGAAGTTCATAAATTTCCTGTAGAATATCATCTATGCATAATAGAGGTATAGCCCCATCCTTAATAAGTTTATTAGTACCTATACTATAAACGCTGTTTATATTACCTGGAACTGCAAAAACGTCCTTGCCTTGCTCTAAGGCATGGTGAGCAGTTATGAGAGAACCAGACTTTTCTTTTGCTTCTATGACCACAACACCTATTGATAACCCAGAAATAATCCTATTTCTTTGAGGGAAATTATAATAAAAGGGTTCTGTACCTAAAGGAAACTCTGAAAAAACACATCCATTTCTAGCAACCTCATCATAGAGATTCTTATTATTCTTAGGATATATTATATCTAAACCATTACCTAATACGCCAATCGTCCTTCCACCTGATTCTAAAGCGGTTTTATGTGCATAAGTATCTATACCTGTAGCCAAACCACTAATTATAGTTATACCCATCCGGGCTAATTCTCGAGTAAATCTTTCACATGCCCATTTCCCATAGGATGTGGCCTTCCTAGATCCTACTATACCTATTGCCAACCCATCCTCAGTATTAAAATTTCCTTTGTAGTAAAGGATAGCTGGTCTATCTGGAATATTTATAAGGTTTCCAGGATAATCTTTATCTAAAAATGTTAATACATTTATATTATCTTTTTGAAGTGATATTAATATATTATCTAAGAAATCCACATTTCTAAAATGCAATAGCTTATCAAGCTGTTCATCCCTGAATCTATGCGAATTTCTCATTATCATTGGGTCAATTGTCCAGAGTAGCCTAAGGTCTTTAATCCATAGTTTAAGCTCTTCTATCTTTGAGCCTGACATACCTAATGTGTTAAGCCAAATAATTATATCTCTTTCCGATATCATAATTTACCCCCAATATTTTTTATCAAGTGTTCTATATCTGATAGCTTCAAGAATATGTTTATCTTCTATTTCTTCTTTAGAATCTAAATCTGCTATGGTTCTGGCTACTTTTAGTAGTTTATTATAAGTTCTAGCACTAAATTTATACTTATCAAAAGCATTTTTAATAATCTTTTCACTACTATTGTTGAGCTTACAATACTTTTTTATGTCCTTATTAGGGATTTGTGAATTATTATAGATTTTATCATTTTTATATCTTTCTATTTGAATATCTCGAGCTCTTATTACCCTACTTCTAATTGCTGCTGATGTTTCCAAATTGGATTCTACTTTAAGGTCCTTGTATTCAACTGGCATCACATCAATATGTATGTCAATTCTATCTAATAGGGGGTTACTTATCCTGCCTAGATACCTGTCTATACTATTTTGGCTGCAAGTGCAGTTATGTATTGGGTCTCCATAAAAACCACAGGGACATGGATTCATGCTAGCTACAAACATGAACTTTGCAGGATAAGTTAATGTAGCATTAATTCTAGAAATATGAACTACTCCATCTTCTAATGGTTGTCTTAGAACCTCTAGGACGTTCTTTTGAAATTCAGGTAATTCATCTAGGAATAGAACTCCATTATGAGATAATGATACTTCTCCAGGTTTTGGTATCCTACCACCACCTATAATAGAAACTTGCGAAGCAGTATGATGAGGAGACCTAAAAGGTCTTTCAGTAATAAGCGACTTCGAATTGAGCATTCCTGAGACACTATAAATCTTTGTAACTTCCACCGCTTCTTCAAAGGACAATTTAGGCAGTATTGTTTGTAGTCTCCTTGCCGCCATAGTTTTTCCTGAACCTGGAGGACCAATCATAAGTATATTGTGATTTCCAGCAACTGCAACTTCTAGAGCTCTCTTAAGCCCCTCTTGACCCTTTATATCTGAAAAATCCATAGAGAATTCGCTATTCTCCATAATTTCAATTTTCTCGTTTTTATATGAATCTAATATTAACTCGCCATTTAGATAATCTATTACCTCGTTTAAATTCTTCACTGGTATTATTTCCATATCAGAAATAACGCCACATTCCTCCCTATTATCAAAGGGAATTATACATTTTTTTATATTGAGTTCTCTCATAGATATTATCATAGGTAGTGCTCCATCTATGGGGCTTATTTTTCCATCAAGAGAAAGTTCACCAATAAATACAATCTCTGAATTATCCTTAATTCCTATTACTCCATCGGCTGACAATATACCTACAGCAATTGATAAATCCATTTGAGAACCGTCTTTTTTGAGATTTGCCGGAGCTAGATTAATAGTTATTCTATTTAAGGGAAATTCATAGCCGCTATTCTTAATTGCTGTCCTTACTCTCTCCTTAGATTCCTTAATAGCAATATCAGGTAGACCTACAATATTAAATACAGGAAGTCCTCGTGAAAGATCAGCCTCTACCTCTACTACATGTCCATTCAAACCCTGTAATACGCAAGTTTTAATTTTAGAATACATATTATCCCCCTTATTAATTCTATTACCTGAGTAATAGGGTAATATACTATTTTTCTGCTTTTTAAAGACAAAAAGCATTAATTAAATGGTTGATCTTAATATCCTTCATTAAATAAACTTCTATTATATCGTATCTTAACTGAAAATGCCCAAAATTCTTGTATTTAATGTAGACCATAGAGGTATGGATTATTTTCTTCTGTTTCTTTAAGTTCACAGCCTCAAAGGCATACCCATAGGAAGTGGAAGTTCTAGTTTTTACTTCTATAAAAACTAGTATATCTTTATCCATAGCTATTAAGTCTATTTCACCTATTTTGTTTTTGTAGTTGGTTTCAAGTATACTGTATCCTTTAGAATGCAAGTAATCTCTACCTAACTCTTCACCGGTTCTTCCTCTTATTAGGTTACTTACCATATTCCTTACCACCAAAAAATTTTTTTAGAAACGTATTCCTATGCAATCTTGTTACTCCAAACTCTTCAATAGCTTCATAATGAGCCTTTGTTCCATATCCCTTGTGTTTTTCGATTTTATATCCAGGGAATTGTTTCCCCCATTCTAAACATAGTTTGTCCCTAAATACTTTAGCAACAATAGATGCACAAGCTATACCATGTGCTCTATCATCACCTTTAATTATACCCTCTTGAGGAAAATCTAAATATACTTTTTCCGCATCTATCAAAAGAAAATCAGGTAATAACTTTATTCCTACTTTATCATGAAGGTTTTCTATTGACTGTTTCATAGCTAGACGAGTCGCTTCTTTAATATTAATCTGGTCTATTATAGATGCATCAACCCTCCCAATACCATATCCAATACATGAATCTAGAATTAACTGATAAAGGCTTTCTCTCTTCTTTTCACTTAGTTTTTTGGAATCCTTCACTCCTTCAATTGTAATACCTTCTGGCATTATTATTGAGCAGGCAACCACATCACCAAATAGACATCCTCTTCCAACCTCATCTATACAAGCTATATATTTATATCCCTTGCTATGCAGTTCATTTTCTATGTATAGCATATAATCACCTGTTTTCTGGATGTTCCAGTGTTATTTTCCCAATAATTCCTTTTCTAAATTCATCCAATATTATGTTACTAACCTTAGTATAATCTATTTCTCCACCACGTATTATGCATCCCCGTCTTTCTCCAATGGACTCCATGACTTGAATAGCAGATTTTCCTTCCATATCCATATCATATCTTTTTACCATAAGATTTAATGATGTTCTAATTAATACTTCTATTAGTTTTAGTGCCAACGTTTCTCTATCTAGTATTTCATCTTTTATAGCACCAGTAAATGCAAGGTTAAGTCCTACTATTTCCTCTTCAAACTTTGGCCAGAGTATTCCAGGCGTATCTAATAACTCTAAACTCCCCCTAATCTTAATCCATTGATTTGTTCTAGTGATTCCAGGACGATTCCCTGTTTTAGTACCCTTTTTACCAGATAGAGTGTTTATTAAAGTTGATTTACCCACATTTGGAATTCCTATTATCATAGCCCTAATAGGTCGATTGACAACACCTCTTTTTTCATAAGACTGTCTTTTCTCCAAAGTTACCTCATTTGCTAAAGAAAGAAGTTTATCAACACCTTTACCACTCAAGGCATCGAAAAGAATGGATGATACACCTTTTTTTATATAATATTCTTGCCACATTTTATTAGAATTTGTATCCGCTAGGTCCGCTTTATTCAATATTATTATTCTTGGTTTATTTCCAACAATTCCATCAATTATGGGATTTTGACTACTATATGGAATTCTAGCATCTATAAGTTCAAACACTACATCTACTAAGGATAAGTTCTTTTCAATAGACTCTCTAGTCTTTTTCATATGACCAGGGTACCAATTTATATTCATGCTCATTTTATCACCTCCTACTAATTAAAAAAATGGGACTTTTCAGTCCCATTAATAAAATCTTTTCTCTTTAACTTTTGCAGCTTTTCCTTGTCTATCTCTTAAGTAGTAAAGTTTCGCTCTTCTAACCTTACCTCTTCTAGTTACAACAAGTTTTTCTATTCTTGGGGAATGAATAGGGAATGTTCTCTCTACACCTACGCCATAAGATACTCTTCTTACAGTGAAAGTCTTTCTAGCTCCACCGCCTTGAATCTTTATAACTGTTCCTTCATATACCTGTACTCTTTCACGAGAACCCTC
>CAZTEN010000060.1:0-9284 GCA_964612495.1 uncultured Tissierella sp.
TTCCCCTTACCTTGTTTGCAGCTATGGAAATGCCAATACCTGTTCCGCATATGACGATTCCCCGGTCTACTACCTTGCCTGCTACTGCCTCAGCAACACTTTTACCATAGTCCGGATAATCCACCGAGCCACTTGAATTTGTTCCAAAATCAACAAATTCAATTCCCTCTTCCCCTAGATATTTCTTAATTTCCTCCTTCAGCTCAAAACCGCCATGATCACTACCTATACCGATTTTCATAAAACACCTCCGTTAATTAGCTTATCTATAATCGCCTCTGCCGCCTTATATATTTCATCCCTAACCTTTTCATAGACCTCTAGGCTTCCACCATAAGGATCCATAATATCCTTTTCTACTCCAAATGCAAATTCATTTAGCAGAAAGATCTTTTTATCTAAATCAGGGTATTCTTTTAACATTGTACCCTTATGGGATAAAGTCATAGTAAAAATCAAATCCATATCCCCAATCAGCTCCCAATGAACAAGCTGAGACCTATGATTTGATATATGAATATTTAGTGCTTCAAGGGCTTTTATAGCATTAGAAGATGCCCCTTCTCCACCAAATGCAAAGGTTCCAGCCGACTGTACCTGCACATCCAGATTGTTCTCTTTAGCTAAAGTTTTGAAAATGCCCTCAGCCATAGGGCTTCTGCATGTATTACCAGTACATACAATTAGAATCTTCATTAAAATATTCACTCCTAAACTTTTAAGTATAGAAAGCAATTGCTTAACAATTGCCTCACACCACTGAATCTAGTCAACTTGATACAATCTTGCCTCCGGACGCTTTCATCATCCTGTTCATAATTGCCATTCCAATATGATCAGTTTCTACACCTTCTGCAAGTATTATATCCACATCTTCATCATCAAACTGCCTTATGACATCAAATAGATTTGTAGCAATAGTCTCCTTTTGCTCTCTAGTGCCTACTACTTTTATGATTACTCCCAAATTATATCTATCCTTAGTCTCTTTAGTTGCCATAATTCCGACTTTTCTTCCTTGAATCTTTAATTCATGGCAAGCCTGGTTTATAGCATTTACTATATCCTCAACATCTCCCGTATATACTCTCATTTCTGCCAAAGGAGCATAATGTCTGTATTTCTGACCCGGAGACCTAGGTACTATATCTTGGCTTTCCTTTATTGTACCCAAATCCTGGGTAACATTAGGAATGATTTCTCTTAAATCCTCTATAGTAATTCCTCCCGGTCTTAAAACCATAGGAATATCCCCCGATAAATCCAGAACAGTAGATTCCAGCCCTACTCCGGTGCTGCCCCCATCTATGATCATATCGACCCTTCCTGAAAGGTCCTTTATAACATGGTTAGCTGCAGTTGGGCTGGGTTTTCCGGACAGATTTGCAGAGGGTGCAGCTATAGGCACCTTGGACCATCTTATAAGTTCCCTTGCAATTTTATTTTCGGGCATTCTAATTGCAACGGTATCAAGACCTCCGGTTATTATATCAGCTACTAGAGAGCTTCTTTTAAAAATCATAGTAAGAGGCCCCGGCCAAAATCTTTCAATACATTGATATGCAATTTCAGGAACATATTCAACTAAGGGTATTAGTTGATCTATGGACTCAATATGCAATATCAGCGGATTGTCCTGGGGACGACCCTTTGCCTCAAATATCTTGATTACTGCCTTCTCGTCTAAACCATTAGCCCCAAGCCCATATACTGTTTCAGTAGGAAATGCCACTAGCTTTCCTTCTTTTATTAGTGAAGCTGCCTCTGAAATTAAAGCTTCATCAATATTTTCACTATTTATCTTAACTATTTTAGTCTCCATATCCTACCTCTTAATCTTAATACGCAGTTTTTTAAACATATCCAAAAAAATAGAGGGTATCCCCTCTATTAATCAATCTGCCCCATTTTTTCTGCCTGGTCAGTAGTTATCAACGCATCAATCATTTCGTCTAAGTCACCGTCTATGAAGCTATTGATTTTATATAAGGTCATGTTTATTCTATGGTCTGTAACTCTTCCCTGTGGGAAGTTATAGGTTCTGATTCTTTCAGAACGGTCACCTGACCCGACTTGCCCCTTTTTCATCTGAGCTATTTCAGCATTCTGTTCAGCCATTTGTAAATCAAAAAGTTTTGACTTCAAAATTTTCATAGCCTTATCCTTATTTTTCAACTGGCTCTTTTCATCCTGACAGGAGATTACTAATCCGGTTGGGATATGGGTTATTCTAACAGCTGAGTCAGTAGTATTAACAGACTGACCCCCATTACCTGATGAACGGAATACGTCAACTCTTATATCACTCGGTTCAATTTGCACATCTATATCTTCAGCCTCAGGAAGCACTGCAACAGTTGCAGCAGAAGTATGAATTCTTCCACTGGACTCAGTTTCAGGCACCCTTTGAACTCTATGAACACCGGATTCATATTTTAGTCTGCTATAGGCTCCCTTACCCTTTATCATAAAGATAACTTCCTTATAGCCACCTATACCAATTTCATTGGTATTCATTATATCTACTTTCCAATTATTTCTTTCTGCATATCTTACATACATTCTAAACAAGGTTCCTGCGAATAGAGCAGCTTCGTCTCCACCTGCTCCACCTCTTATTTCAACGATAACATTCTTATGGTCATTTGGATCCTTAGGTAAAAGCAAAACTTTAAGCTCTTCTTCAAGAACAAGAATGTCCTCTTCCAGAGTCTTAACCTCTTCCTTTACAAGGTCCTTCATCTCATCATCTAATTTTTCATGAAGCATTTCCTTAGCCTCATCCAGTGAGGTCCTAGCCTGCGAAAACTCCCTATATTTAAAAACTACCGGCTCAATATCGGAATGCTCTTTCATTATCCTCTGCCATTCTTCTCTGTCATCATTTATTAGAGTAGGATCCATTATCCTTTCCCCAAGCTCCTTGTACTTCTCTTCAAGAAAAGCTAGCTTATCTAACACTATTTATACAACCCCTTCTAAATTTCAAATACAACCAATCAATCTTAAATAAATATATAACATCTATACCTCATTATAATATATTTATCCACAATTAACAATGCACAATGCATATTGATAATAGAAATCCACTCACTGGTTTTTTCTTACCTTGTTGACTATAATCGACCCCACTGCCCCTCCTATTACAATCCAAATTGGGCTTATACCCGTGAAAACCATTATAAGTAGTGCCCCTAAGGAAAGTAGTAACTTAGCCTTGCCTAATTTGGCTATCCTTAACATCCTATATACTGCTGAAGCTATAAGGGCAACTACTGCAGGTCTTATTCCAAAAAATATCCGTTCAATTATAGGATTGGACCTAAATTGATAAAATACCATTGCAATTACAAGTATAGTTATAAAGGAAGGAAGTACCGTTCCCATAGTACAGGCTAATGCCCCCAGCCTTCCCTTAAGCTTATAGCCGCAATAAATGCTGGTATTAACTGCAAGGGCTCCAGGCGATGCTTGAGCAAGGGCTATTGCATCTAAAAATTCTTCATTATCAATCCATTTCTTCTTTTCCACTACTTCCTCTTGAATTATAGGAACCATTGCGTAACCTCCACCAAAGGTAAAGGCTCCTATCTTAAAGAAAGTAATAAACATTTTCCATAACATAGTATCTCCCCTTAGTAAAGAATAACTCCCAATCCGGCTGCAAGTATGATTGCCATTATAGGATTGAATTTTTTAAAAGTAACTAAATAAAATAATAGAATTGCAATTAAAACTGACTTTATATCAATAAAGCTAGACCCAGCAACCGAAACAGCAGCTGATGCAATAAGGCCTAATACAACAGGTCTAATGCCATTAAAGGCCCAATCTACGTATTTGGAGTTTTTAAACCTTGTTACAAAGTGAAATATTAGACTCATAACTATAAAGGATGGTAGCACCACTCCTAAAGTAGCTAAAGCCGAGCCTAGAACTCCAGCAACCCTATATCCCAAAAATGTAGCAGAGTTAATAGCTATTGGTCCGGGCGTCATCTCTGAAACTGCTATAATATCTATAAATTCCCTAGAACTAATCCAACCATGATGACCTATTACCTCCTCCTCAATAAGAGGAAGCATCGCATATCCACCACCAAAGCTAAATGCCCCAATTTTAAAGAATGTAATAAATAGCTCTAGTAAAATATCCATATGTCTCTCCTAACTAAATCCTAGTACCACTCTATCTAATCCTTGTAAATCCTTAAGAATTTCAATATCCTTAAATCCATTACCCAACATTATGTTTTTAACATCTAACCCTTGGTCATATCCTATTTCATAGATTAAAAGCCCCTTATCCACTAAGAAGTCCTTAGTCCTTGATGTAATCCTTCTATAGAAATCAAGTCCATCCTCACCACCATCTAAAGCAAGACGAGGCTCGAAATCTTTTACCTCTGTTTGTAATCCCAGGATTACATCCTTGGGAATATAAGGAGGATTAGATGCGATTATATGAAAACTCTTATCAAAGGATTTTCCTTCTAGGGGTTCAAATAAGTCGCCCTTAATAAATTCAACATTATCCAGTCCCAATCTTTCTTTATTTATATTGGAGACCTTGATTGGTATATCTCCTATGTCCACACCAAGAACATCGGAATTGGGAGCATAATATGCTATAGAAAGAGAGATTGCACCACTGCCAATCCCTAAATCCAAGACCTTTACCTTTTCCTCACCATATTTAGCCTTAACATAGCGGAGCACATATTCTACTAAAATCTCCGTATCTCCTCTTGGAACCAGAACTCCCTCTTCTACATAAAAATCAAGACCCATAAACTCTGTATAGTTTAGAATATATTGTAGAGGATAGCCCTTGGAGCGTTTTTCCACGAGGCTTAAAAATTCATTGCATATATCCTCTGATACATCTTTGTCTCCAAAAGCATAAATATATGATTTTTCCACATTCATAAGCTTGGCTAAAAGCAGCCTTACCTCAAGCTGAGGGTTGGAAAATTCTCTCTTTGAGAGTTTTTCCAACCCTAGTTTTAGAAGGTCATTTATTACCACTTGTCTGCCTCCCTATCCTTTGGAATAACAGCCATAAGGGATTTTATTGCTACTTCAATCTGCTCATCATCAGGTTCCTTAACCGTTGCATACTTTTGAATCATAAGTCCGGGATAAGAAAGCCAATAACAAAATCTTGAATCACTTCTACCTATAAATTTATTTATTTCATATGAAATCCCTGCAACCACCGGGAACATCAATATCCTGATTAAAATCCTCATTAGTGGATTTGGCCATCCAAAGAAGGAAAGTACCAATATGCTTACTAACATAACCATGAAAAGAAATGAGGTTCCACATCTTGCATGGATTATCGGATACTTCTTTACATTTTCCACAGTTAGTTCATCCCCGTTTTCATAGCAATGGATGGTCTTGTGTTCAGCACCATGATATTCAAATACCCTTTTTACATCATCCACCTTTGAAACCCATATAATATAGATTAAAAAGATTAGGATACGAATAACTCCTTCTATTAGGTTCAATATAATAGAATTAGTTATATTACCTTTCAGAAAGCTAGTTATGACATTAGGTAATACCATAAATATTCCAACAGAAAGCAAAATGGATATGACTAAGGTAAAGAACATCTCCACTTCTCCGGCCTTTTCCTTAAATATTTTTTGAGTCCAAGTCTGTTTTGCGTCAACCTCTTCTTCTTCATAGAATTCAGCTGAATACATCAAAGCTTTTATTCCCATGGACAGAGATTCTATTAAGCCTACAACTCCTCTTAAAAAAGGAGTTCTAAAGAACTTGTGTCGCATGCCTAAAGTATTTAACTTGCTAGTAGTTACTTCTATTTCTTGATTTGGTTTTCTTACTGCAATAGCCAAATCCCTCGGACCTCTCATCATAACACCCTCGATAAGAGCCTGCCCTCCAATGGAGGTTTTATGAAATTTATTATTTACTTCCATTTTCTCACCTCACTAAATAAAAAAGGTTAGATGCCCATGCAACTAAAAAGGTTAGATGCCCATGCAACTAACCTAGTTGTGAAGAATACTAGTCGATCTTGTATTTCTTCTTGAATTTCTCTACACGTCCACCACGTTCAGCAAACTTTTGACGTCCTGTGAAGAATGGATGGCACTCTGAACAAATTTCTACTCTTAATTCTTCCTTTACAGAGCCTGTTTTAAATGTGTTGCCACAAGCACAAACTACAGTAGCTTCTTTATATTCTGGATGTATACCTTGTTTCATTAATTTCACCTCTCCCTAATTCTATAAAAATATATCATTTTCTCAATTATTCTGCAAGCATAAAAATATTGCTTGCTTTAACCACTAAATTATAGCACAAAGCAAAAACAATTTCAACTAAATCCATATTTTATTTCTAATTTCTTCTATGAATTCTTGATTTGTTTTTGTTTGAACTAAACCCTCGATTAATCTTTCAGTAACCTCCTGACTAGATGCATTGCCCATAGCCTTTCTTAAAGCCCAGACCGTTTCCAGCTCCTTCTGGCTTAATAATAGCTCTTCCTTTCTAGTGCCTGATTTGTAGATATCTATCGCCGGGAAAATTCTCTTCTCTGACATTTTTCTGTCTAAATGGACCTCCATATTACCTGTACCTTTAAATTCCTCAAATATGACATCATCCATTCTAGATCCCGTTTCAACAAGAGCAGTGGCTAGTATGGTCAAGCTACCTCCCTCTTCCATCTTTCTGGCAGCTCCAAAAAATCTCTTTGGCTTATGAAGAGCACCCGGATCAAGTCCTCCTGATAGGGTTCTGCCCGTCGGAGGTATAGATAGATTATAGGCTCTAGCAAGTCTGGTTAGGCTATCTAACAATATAACAACATCCTTACCGTGCTCAACTAATCTTTTTGCTCTTTCAAGGACTATCTCAGCTACCTTAGTATGGTTTTTAGGTAGTTCATCAAAGGTAGAATAGACCACATCACCCTTAACATTCCTTTTCATATCTGTAACCTCTTCAGGTCTCTCATCTATTAACAATATTATCATTTCTACTTCGGGATGATTTTTAGCAATAGCATTTGCTATCATTTTAAGAAGTGTAGTTTTTCCTGCTTTAGGTGGTGATACGATGATTCCCCTTTGCCCCTTGCCAATGGGAGAAATCAAATCTATCATTCTAGTTGCATATTCATTTGAGCTTGTTTCTAATCGCAGTCTATCTTTGGGATAAATAGGTGTAAGGCTATCAAAATCAGGTCGGTTAATTGCAGTTTCCGGATTCATTCCGTTTACATATTTTACATAGAGGAGAGCCTTAAATTTCTCTCCTACCTTTGGAGGTCTAGTAATTCCTGTTACTTTATCTCCGGTTTTCAATCTAAATCTTCTTATTTGCGATGGCGAAATATATATATCCCCATCTCCCGATTGATAATTGTCTAGCCTTAGAAAGCCGTATCCATCTGTATGTAATTCAAGTACTCCCTCGGCTACATTTATGTCCTCCAGATGCTCAATCTCCTCTGTGGCATTATCCGATAAATCCTCTAAGTCGATATCCTTAATATCTATTTTCACTGTCTCTTCATCAGAATAGAGACCACTAATATTTTCTATAGGCTCATCCATATCCACATCTATTTCTTCTATTTCTTCAGCTAAATCCGAATTTGAAAGGGTGTTAACTATCAAAGTTAATAGGTCTTCTTTCTTATATTTATAAGGACTAGAGATTCCATAAGCCTTGGCAATTTCTCTTAGCTCTATAAGAGTCTTGCTCTCTAATAGTTCCTGACTCACAAGCTTCACTCCCTTCGATTAATTTATTTTTAAATAAGGTGAGTTTTCTTCACCTTATTATACCTCATTAAGGGGATTTCCACAATAATTTTCAATCCAGGCAAATCTTTCACCCCCTACAAGTTGAAATTTTTACATGTATTTGATATTATTAGCTTTGAATAGGTGTATAATATGATACATAAGTAAATGATACAAGGGGGTATATTTATGGCAATAGAAGGCAAGGTATTAGTAGCTCAAGGGGGAGGCCCAACTGCTGTAATCAATCAATCTTTGGTTGGAGTAGTATTGGAAGCTAGGAAGTTCCCAAATGTAACAAAGATATATGGAGCATTACACGGTGTCTCCGGCATTATAAACGAGGACTTCGTAGACTTAACTCAAGAAACAACTCATAATCTTGAAAAAATCGCATGTACACCTTCATCAGCACTATTCTCAACCAGAGATAAGCCGGATGAGAAGTATTGCTATGAGATGTTTAAAGTAATGGAAGCTCACGGTATCAGATATTTCTTCTATATTGGAGGAAATGACTCAGCTGATACAGTTAGGATAGTAAACGAAAAAGCTATGGAATCAGGTTATGAATTAAGAGCAATACATATTCCTAAGACTATTGACAATGATTTATTAGTAAATGACCATTGTCCAGGATATGGCTCAGCGGCTAGATTTGTTGCCCAGGCTTTTATGGGCGTAAATTTAGATGTAAATTCACTTCCTGGCGTATATATAGGAATTGTTATGGGAAGACATGCAGGATTCTTAACTGCAGCAGCTTCCATAGCTAAAAAATTCCCGGAGGATGGTCCACACCTTATTTACCTACCGGAAAGACCATTTATCATAGATAAATTCTTATCTGATGTTAAGAAAGTTTACGACAAGTATGGCAAATGTATAATAGCCGTATCAGAGGGAGTCTGTGACGAAAATGGAACGGCTATTATCTCAAAACTATCTGAAAATGTTGAAAAAGATAGCCATGGAAACGTTCAACTTTCCGGTACAGGGGCACTTGGAGACTTGCTTTCTAATGCCATCAAAGAAAAATTGGGAATTAAGAGGGTAAGAAGCGATACATTCGGATATCTTCAAAGATCCTTTATGGCTTGTGTTTCAGATGTAGACCAAAATGAAGCCAGAGAAGTAGGAGAAAAAGCAGCTCAATTTGCTTTATGGCACAATGTAGATGGGTCTGTTACAATCCATAGAACAGGTATGTATTCAGTGGACTATAAATTATCCAAGTTATCTGAAGTAGCAAGACTTACTAAGTCTATGCCGGATAATTTCATTAATGAAGCAGGAAACAACGTAACAGATGATTTTAAACATTATCTCTTACCTCTACTAGGTTCTGATATGCCAAGTGCATATAAGCTCAGAGCTCCAAAAGTAGAAAAGATATTGAAAAAATAAAACAAAAAGTCAGCCTTTAGAGGGTGCGTCTTAGGGATTTACGATAACAAGTAAGTTTTGGATGGCAATCCTCAATCG
>CAZTEN010000061.1:0-9212 GCA_964612495.1 uncultured Tissierella sp.
TACAGGTTCCTTACGTGGCTTAGGAAATACATTGCTCCCTATGCTTATGACCGGACTGGGTGTATGTGTACTTCGTGTTTCCTGGGTCATATTTGCAGTGCCTATTTGGCCAAGTATTAAAACGGTTATTATGAGTTATCCTCTTACATGGATAGTAACATCTATACTATTTATCATTTATTTTAAAAATTATATTAAGAAAAAAAAGATGTAAATCTACTTATCCTTTTTCTTGGCCTTTCTTGTGAGTGATAATCCTCCGAAGCCACCGATTATAGCCAAATAAAAGCCAAAATCATATCCAAAGCCTGTGTTTATCGGTTCGTAGATTCTAGTATCATTAATAAAGGAAAATATTAAGGATAAGGGGGCTATCCATCCATGCCAAATTCCAGAAAAGAAATTAGCTGGATCATAATTAGTATAAGAGCCGTCATTTGGCATACAACCACTTAATACAAATAAGGTTGAAATTATTAAAATTAATAACAAAACCTTCTTTGACTTCATATTTCTATTTATTTGAACTCTTCCCATATATATCACTTCCTTTTGATTCTTATAATATATTATACCCACTTTTATTGGTATCTTGGAGTTAGATTGTCAATTTTCGGCAATCTTTCGCCAGCTGTTAAACTAATATTCTTGCCGATTAGGGATGACAGCTTATCCCATTTAAATACTGTTTACATTTCTAAATGCTTTATACTATCTTTACAATATCATTAAAGTCATCAATTATCTTTATTATTTTTTCTTCGCCAATTTCGCTAATACTTTTACCCATTTCCAAATGATATGCTTCAATGAACTCATCTATTTTTTCTCTATACCCAATACTCACCTTATTATAGAAATTTCCTAATACAGCCATTATTGGGATAAAGGGGTTCTTTTCTAAATAGTCCGGTTCGAGTAATATACCTATACCATATCTTTCACATTTAAATACAGCCCTTGTAGTCACTTCTATTTTAAAAGCATATCTTTTAGAATCAAACATAGCTATATCATCCTTTCTTTACAGTAGTGGGACTTATCTTTTCCATAAAATCTTTTCTATGGCTTTTCCCTTGGGTTCATTGATGTAGTTATTTTGCGTTAAGATGTTATTTTAGTCTATAAGTTGTACCAGGGCCTTTACCTAGCTTTTCTATTATACCTTTGTCTACCAGATTATTTATTAATCTGAGAGTTTTTGATTTATTAAAGCCTGATTTGTCTTCTATTTCACCCCTTGAAAGTTCTATTTCATCACCTAAAATTTTAAAAACAAGGGCTTCATCCTCTAATAAATTGGACATACCCATATTCAAAATAGGAAGCACTATATTTATACTGTTGTTTTTTACATCAAAACTTGGTTTAGAAATACTATTGGAGTATTCATTGTTTATTCTCATGATTCCGGTTCCAAACCTCTCAATGATATTTAGCCTATAAAATATCCCTGCTATGATTGGATTTCTCAATACTGAAATATTTCCAAACAAGTATTCTTCTTTAGAAATACCCTCTGGTAATCCACCCGGTGAAATAACTTCTATTCTATCTTCATACATGTATATTTGTATATTTGAATTTACATCCCAAACTCTATGAACAATTGCATTTGCCAGTGATTCCCTGAAAGCTTCTTTAGGTATTAATTCTTTCTCCATTCTATTAAATCCTTCAATTTCTTCATATTGATAGTATTGCTCAAAAATTTCTATAGCTCTATCATACTGAGACAATAGAGAAACTTTAGTTAAAGTTTCCCTATAGAGAATTTGATTTATGTTTTTTCCAAACCTGACTATATCAATTCCTGAAAATTCAATATCGTTGCTGTCTGCAAGTAGTTCAGCAGCAAAATTATAGTATCCATCTTTATTGTATAAATTTAAGGTTCTAAGGATATCTAAATTTATATTTTTTATTCCTGCTTTTCCAATTAATTTAGATTCTAATACACCAAATACTAAATCTTGTGAAGACGCTTTTCTTTCCTCATAGTTCATATTTATTCCTTCAATGGCCAATCTTCGCAATTCAAACCTATCTACTTCTATAGTTGGTGTATCAGATCTTTTATAGGCCTTTCCATTATAAAAATAAGGTGTATCTCTTCCCTTTTTAATATTTAAAACAATAGTAATTTTATCCTCAAGCTCTTCTATATCAATTCTAAAGTCTGGAACAGGAACTATAGAATCATTTATCATGTTCTCTATTCTTAGACATTCATCATCTGCATTTTCTATTCCAATTATCTCTCTATTATCGGTAATTCCAAATATTATCTTTCCATCATTGTAATTTGCATAAGCACTGACTGTTTTTAAGAATGTTTTTGTTACTTCTCTTTTTAGTTCTAAATTAAACCCTTCTCTTATTCCCATTTCACAACCCCCTAACATTCTTAACACAATCGTAGCATAATTAACAATAATTTGCAACGATGTTATTATCGTCCCACTTATCGTTGCATTATTGTGATTTTATCGCTCTATCGTTCCAAACGATTGAAGCGATATATTAAGAAGACCAAACATTACTCCTTGAAAATATTCTATTCCTACTTTTTCGAGCCTGACCCATTCTTCACTCTAACGTAAATTCTGCAGCCACAAAATCATCATTTACACCTTCTAGGAAATTTGTTTCTTGGCATATTCATTCTTAGAGATTTTCCGAGTTTCCGAATTGGAGTTACCCCTTAAAACAATTAGAATCCAAAATCGTTAGTAATCGCCAAATCAATCATAAAAGGTATCTTTTCATAAATCTTTTCTACAGTCTCATCCTCATCCTCTAAAATTAAATAATATTTCTTAGTCTTATCAAAGGCCTGGTCTTTAAGAGTAAATTTTTCTCTGTAGGTTCGGTTTTCAGGCTTTGAAGATCTACTATCTGCTATTATAATATTTTCATTGGAAATTCTATTCCCTTCCTCATCCTCAAAGTATAATTTAAGTCTAAGATTCATCTTCTTCTCATCCACTACGTCAGACTGGAAAAACTCCAAAAATGTGATTCTGTTAGTTATCTTTCTAGAAATATTAGTAAGCTTAACCTCTACCTTAGAAGATTTGTATTCTTCTTTTCTTATATATTTAAACTTAATAACAGGAACTACTATTTCTTGTAGGGATGCACCTCCATGGACGAAATTAGCTCCGGCTCCCTGTACTTTAAATCTAATTATCCCTTTTGGAATAATAGCATTTAAATTAGAATTACTTCCTAAAAGGTTATTCATTGGAATCGACAATATCCCGTGCTCTTCTACCTTTTCTTGAGAAAGTATAAATCTTCTTCCTGCATCAATTGGTTTAACATCAACCTTAGTTACCTTGTCGTATTCCTGCAGGGCTGAACGGCTATAAATAAAACCATGATCAGAAGTAATAATTATATTAATGGCACTTACATTATTAGTTAAGGCCTTAATAAGGTCATTTAAGTCATTAAAAGCCTTTTCAACTGCCTCAAATACTTCTCTTTCAGTAGAAGCCTTATCTCCAATAGCATCAATTGCATTATGGTATATATAAATCAATTTCTTATTGCTGAACTTTTCTTGGTATTCCGGCCTTTTCATATCCTTCATACCATTATATTGAATTACAATAGCAGCTTCAGAATAACTTGATAATATTTTTTGTCTATTATCGGTACCTGCAGAGCTTATTCCATCAACAAGGATATCAGCGTTATCAAGCATCTCAATCTTCTTATGAGGTAACAAGGAAGCCATACCTAGCTTCGTATATGAAGGTACCACTCCCTGCATATAGGTTAATTCTGCCTTACCTTGTCTATCTCTATTTAGTATATCAGAAAACTCCTTTGCAGCCTCATATCTGAATGCATCAGAGATAATTACAAAAATTCTTTCTTCCTTATTAACAAAGGGCTTAACAAATTGACTATAAAAATCATTCTGTTTCACCAATCCATCGATTTTTACATCATTATTTAGTTCATCTTCTATAAACTGGGACCATTTTATTGATAATTCCTCTAGGAACCAACGATTATAAGTATTTTCTACAACCTCTACTAACTCTGTGAAAATATCCTTATTCTCAATCCTATCGTAATATAAATAAAACTTTCTATAGAACAAATCGAATAGAAAATAGGATTTAGTATAATTATCTATCAGCTGGTATGAAGTTGTTCCTTTTATATTTTTTTCAAGTTCACTTTCTAGTTGCAAGATTTCCATACCATAATAGATTGTTTCATATTCATTCGAAAGTTTTTTAAACCAATGTGTTGTCCTTCTTTTATTGATAATTCTTCTATATCTTTCATATTCTCCAATGTTTTCAACTAGATTAGATATTAGAAACCCAATTATCTCATCATCAAAGGCCCTAAATGTATCACATTCAAGATATGACTCCATATCCCATTTCTTAATGTATTCTTTTATACCTAATGTTTTCTCTAGATTATTTGCCAAAAGGTTGTATACTTCACCATCTGAATTGTGATTCATAAAATGGTTAATAAACACTACAAAATCACCCTTTTTAGCAGATATATACTTTTCCCAGGATGCAGGAATTCTTACATCCAAATTATGATTTATATCAGTAACTAGAAACATTATCATAAGCTGCTTAAGAGATTTTTCTTCCAGATGATACCCATATCTTTTCTCAATCAGTTCCCAGAAGACATCTAAATCTCCGTACTTCTTAATCTCTTCTAGGTGCTTGCTATCATTTATTGCAATTTCCTTTAGTAATGTTTTAATAAGCTCTTGAAAATCAGGAATACTTAGCTTACAAAGAGCAGAAAAAATTGAAATATTTACTGACTCCTCTGTACTATAACTTATGCTATATGAAGCAAACCTCTTATATCTCTCTTTATTTCCAAAAAATTTTATATATTTTTTAAAAATATTTCTTAAGGACTCATCTCTTACACCTAAATCCCGCATTATGGCAGTTGCTTTATCGGTAGAAAAACTTCACTATATTTCTCGATATCCAGCAGCCAATTCTCTCTAGGTGCTGGTTTAGGTCCCGATGAATAAATTAAATAGTTTGAAACTACATCTTCCTTTTCAAGTAGATATTTAATATAAAAGCTATTGCTCTTGTTAAGGAATATTTTTTTTGCATTTTCTAATTTTAATTCTTCAATATCATCAATAAATTCTGATTCCTCATCATACCAAAATATGATATTTCTTTGTCTACCATTAGAAAGCTCCTTATTCATATTCTCATCAAGAATTTTCTTTATCTCTGTTAAGTTCATAATTTCACCTGCTTGTTTTTAAATTTCTTCTAGTTTTCTAAAACCTTCTTGTATGGTTTTATACTCTTCCCAATTTATTTGCTTTAACATAGAGTCAATGGATGTAAAAGTTTTTTGAGGAAACATGGTACCTAATGTAACAGCTAACTCACCTTTTAATTTCATCCTTTGATTTTTAAGGTATTTAACTAAATCAAATCCATTAATAAACTCCTTGCTCCTTTTTACAATATGGGCTTCCTCTTCTCCAAAATCACAAATTGCATCCAGAATAAAAGTCTCTAAGGCTCCCTGCTTTTCAAATGGTATAATTATTGGCAATACCCTAATCGAGTTATCTTCTCCATATTCATTTAAATAGCTACAAATAGTCCACTCATTATTAGTTAGCGGTAGTAAGGACACTTCTTTACCAACAAAATTCCTTTGGATTCCATCCAATATTTGACTATCTCCATGGGCTTGATCTCTATCCATTAGGACCACCAGCTTTTTGTAGGCTTTATCTTTCTCCAAGGCTTTAGAAATTTCTAGTATACTTGATAATGCAAAGTCTAGATTATTAATTCCCCCAACCGCCCAAATAGTCAATTCCTTTTCATCATTTAAATATACGTTCACTTCTTCATTTTCAAAATCCCTTATAGGTAGTCCAATATTTTTGGTCAGCTTCTTATTAAACTTCCAACCGGCCACTTTTTCAAGATAATAGCTTAAAAGGATTGCATCTGTTTTTCCTTCACAAAGTATTATATTCTTCATCCCCTCAACTCCATATTAAAATCTTCCCTGAATTTATAAGCTTTGTGACCATCTAAAACCCTAACTTTGGTTTGATAATAATCTTCGCCTTTTTTCAAGGTTATTATATTAATGGATTCTTCAAGGTATTTTTCTCCTTTAAACTCCATCGCTGATTCTAAAAATGCATCTAGTGCCTCAGAACTATGAGTGGTAGCAAATATTTGAATTTTATATTCATTAGTAGCCTTAATCAACCATTTAAAAACATCCTTCATGGCGCTATAATGAAGGGCTGTTTCTATCTCATCGATAAGGAGAACTCCCCCTTTAGCATCAGCAATAATTGAAGATAGGTAAACTACCTTTTTCAAACCGTCCCCATAGGCTGAAATCGGCAGAAGTCCTGTAGATTTGTGTTGTATATATGTCTTAATCTCCCTATCTTCCTTAATCGTTTCAAAGCCAGTAATTTCCTTATCAAATATATTTAAGGCATCAATAATTTCTTGCTTTTTCCCTTCTTTTATAAGCTTAGTTTCCATAATCTTGTCAATATGGTCAAATGGCATAACCCTGGTAATCTTTATTGGTGAGAAGCTATTAGCCCTACTAATTGTAAGTTTGTCAGTTTCATCATCTATATACAATCTACTTTCATTGGTATCTAATGGATGATCTCCATAGCTATAGGAAATAACTCCTTCAAAAGCATTAACTTCTCTACTATTAGAATCACTTTTTATGACCTGTACATTTTCCACCTTTATATGAGAGCCTACTGCTCTTTCATTGATTTTAGAATTTATATCAACTTCATTATATAAGTTATCATTATCTTTACTTAAACTGTTTTCAAAAATGCTATAAGGACTTATCTTACCCTTCCCTTCCCTTTGTCTACACACATTGATATAGTGACCAATTTCCCCAGGATACTCTAGTATGTTGATTGCCTCAAGCAAGGATGTCTTTCCCGTATTATTTTCTCCTACCAAGATATTTATGTCCTTCAAATTGGATAATTCGAAGTCCTTAAACCCTCTAAACCCATCTACATAAATGGAATTTATATATTTCATCGCTCCACCCCCATTAAAATTCTATTTTAATTTGGTTAACAAATCAGCTTTTAGTGATTTCTTTCCGTCTCCTTGAGATACTTCTACTTCTTGGAATTTAGCATAATTTACAACTACACCATCGTCCAAATCTAGTTCTATATTTTGATTTGCAATATGTGCAATTATTTGATCATAAGTTCGACATTCCTGCAGCTGCTTTAATATTGTATCCTTTCTCTTTTTAGCTGCAGCTTTATCCCTTGTAGAGATTTCAGAATCCAGAACTATGTCCAGATGAATCAGTTCCAATATCATATATATCTAAATAAGAAGTTTCAACTATATATTAAGTTACATTCTAACTCCTAATTGCAAAGCTTTTCAAACTATTTTAACCGTATTAGAGATTCTGACCAAATCTCTTTTGCAATTCCTTCAGGAGCATTACTCCCCTTATTATTAGAATAGATATTTAGTGTTCTAGTAAGATACATTATATTATCTGAATCCACTTCGCATCTTATTATCTCATTCATAGAATTATCATTTTGACTTATTCTCTTACCATAAGCTAAATTTATATCATTTATTCCTCCAAAATTGGATCCTAACCACATTTTTATGCTATGTTTTAAATCCCCATCCAAATATAAATCATAAATTACTTTACGATTATCAATATTATTACATTCGTATTCAAAATTACTATTTTTCTTTGAGGTGCTCTCCATCAAAGATTGGAAAGTCTCTTTCATTTTCGAATAGCTTTCTTTCATAAACCTATTCTTATCAAGGTCAGTCACTCTTTTAAAACTAGGTATTAAGTCATTATTTTCAAGACTATTGAATGAATTAGTTCTACTCGAGCTTATTGGTCCTAAACCTGGCCATGAACCAATAGGAAACACTTCATACATAGGCACCTTGTAGATTCTATGTAATAGTTCTTTGAATTTTTCAGTATACTTAAAATCATCAGAGAAATCTATATAATTAATCCCCTGTAAATAAAATGGTGTTTCCTTTACATTGCTATTCTCTCTAATAATAGGAATAATTTTATCTTTATTAGTTTGAATTAATGGTAATAGCATTTCTGTTTCAAATCCTACTCCTCCAATAACTTCATTAGCTTTTTTCGAATAATCATTAGTTATTAAAACTATAATATAATCTTTAGTTCTAATATTATCAACCATCATTGTGTACAAATTTGTGGTACCTTTTTGAGTTTCAAAAACATCTATACTTGCATCAACTCCATTTTCTCTAAGTTTATTTGTCAGGTCAACAGCCCATTGTTGATGCCCAGGATTGTCCCAACTATAACTAACAAAAGCTGTAGGATTATTCATAAACGAGCTCCTTTCTTATAAGTTCTTAATATTTATCCACTAATTAAATATTTGAATATGTTAGTCAATAGTTTATTGTATTCAGGTCTCCAACCCTCATTCGCGTCTAGACTGCTGTTAAGAACAATTTCATGGTTATCAAAGGAAACATTTATAATAGAAATACCATAATATTCATCCTTAATATCACCTTCATATCCAATATTAGTTATATCCCTTGTTCTATAGAGTGTGATAAGCACATGATTATTCTCATCTATATAAGCTTTAATTATCTTTTTGTTATCAAGAAACAAGTATATTTCTATAAATAACCCTTCATTGAACAAATTTCTGACATAGGTGTATCTTACGTCATCAGGATTAATAATATTAATCAACTTTGTAAATAGCATACTATAAAGCTTATAAATATTTGATTCATATCTTCTTGATTTAAAATAGTCATTCAATCCCAAAAGATTTAGTTCCATATAAACCTACCTTTCCAATATAGTTTAGATCAGTTCATAATAAGTTATATGTTTGGCTCCTTTAAACTTTAATCGTCCCAACTATCCAATCCAATACTATACATCAAACCTGTGAAACTATCACTATCAACTGAATGATGGTAAACACTTCCACCAGATTCATTTGCAATATTACTAAATCATAGTTTTGATTACATTTATCCGTTATTATCCTAACTCTTATCCCTTTTTCTAAAATCAAACATCGGTCTCGCTATATCTCCTATATCATCACTTTCCTGTTTTTTACTTGATGATTTAGTAGTTTTCTT
>CAZTEN010000062.1:0-3912 GCA_964612495.1 uncultured Tissierella sp.
ATGAATTATGGTAATAAGATAGATAAACCTACTGATAAATTTTTTATCAGTAGGTTTTTTTATGGAATTCTTACCTTTAATACTATATAATTAAAGAAGAATAGTTAGGATGGTGGAGAAATGGATTTTGTAGCAGGACTTAACGACAGGCAGAAAGAAGCGGTTCTTCATACTGAAGGACCTTTACTTATTATGGCGGGGGCAGGGAGCGGTAAGACTAGAGTTGTTACTCATAAAATAGCTTACCTTATTGAGGAGAAGAAAATTTATCCCGGCAATATACTAGCCATAACCTTCACCAATAAGGCTGCAGCTGAGATGAAGTTAAGGGTAAGTGAATTACTTAATATAGATGTAGATCATATGTGGATGGGAACCTTCCACTCTATTTGTGTGCGGATTTTGAGAAGGGATATAGATAAAATCGGTTATGACCGTAGCTTTACCATCTATGACAGAGATGATCAAAAGACTGTAGTAAAGGAATGTATTAAAGAATTAAATGTAGACAAGGATATGTACAAGGAAAATACAGTTATAGCTAGGATAAGTGGATTGAAGGATGAAGGAACAGACCCTGATACCTTTATAAATCTGAATTACCAAGATTTTAGGGAAAGAAATATTGGGGAAATCTATGCCCTTTACCAAAAGAAGCTTAAGAGAAATAATGCCTTGGACTTCGATGACCTTTTAATCAAGGCAGTAGACCTCTTAAGGGAAAATCCTGATATACTTGATTATTATCAGAAACGATTTAAATATATATTTGTAGATGAATATCAGGATACCAATAAGATACAATATGCCTTGGTTAAGATGCTTTCTAAGCATCATGGGAATATTTGTGTTGTAGGCGACCAATCCCAAAGCATTTATTCATGGAGAGGAGCGGATATCTCTAATATCATGGATTTTGAGAAGGACTTCCCAGGTGCTAAAGTCATATTACTGGAACAAAATTATAGGTCGACTCAGAAAATACTTAAGGTCGCAAACGAGGTAATCAAGCATAATTACGAAGAAATATCAAAAAACCTTTGGACTGACAATCAAGAGGGAGATACTGTAATCTATGAATCCTGTGATTATTCAGAAGAGGAAGCCTTCTTTGTAGCCAAGAAAATTCGTGAGTTCATGGATAAGGGCTATAGACCATCTGACTTTGCCATTCTCTACAGGACCAACGTGCAGTCAAGACCTTTCGAGGAGGCTTTCATGACTGAGCATCTACCATATAAGATGGTAGGTGGCTTAAAATTCTACGATCGTAAGGAAGTAAAGGATATAATTGCATATATTAAATTCGTTCAGAATCCAAACGACAATGTTTCTTTAAAGAGAATTATAAACACTCCTAAGAGGGGAATAGGTTCCTCTACTATTGATAAGATTGAAGACTTTGCTAGCCAGACTGATGATTCCATATATGGGGCTATTCTTTCCATGGAGGAAATACCTACCCTTACTGCTAGAGCAAGGACCAGTCTTAAGCCATTTGTGGAATTGATGAATAGATTTATGGCAATGAAGGAAATAATGGGTATTAAGGAATTTGTTGAAGAGGTTATCAATACATCGGGTTATGTAGCTGAGCTTGAAAAAGAAGGGACTATTGAAGCAAAGACTAGAATTGAAAATATCCAAGACTTTATATCCGTTGCCTTGGTCTTCGAGGAGAAAAATGGGGGAGCAAGTATGGAGGACTTTTTATCAACTATTTCCCTTATGTCAGATGTGGACAAAACAGTGGATACAGATAATATGATTACTTTGATGACGGTTCACAGTGCCAAGGGCTTGGAGTTTCCCGTAGTATTTTTAGTAGGTATGGAGGATGGACTCTTTCCCATATCCAGATCCTTTGAAAACGACCAGGATATGGAGGAGGAAAGACGTCTTTGCTATGTAGCTGTAACAAGGGCTGAGAAACACCTTTTCATTACTAATGCAAAGAGAAGGACTATTTATGGAAATACAAACTATACTATGCCATCAAGGTTTCTTGACGAAATGGGTGAAACCATAGAAAGACCTATTCCTAAGAAGGTTATAAAAGAATACTTTAGTGAAGATAATGAAATGCCAAGAAAAAACAGGCCTGAGGAAAGGTTAGTTAATGTAATTGACTACAGTAAGCCTAATTTAAGCACACTTAAGCCTATGGTAAGGAATAAGGAAGAATTAAGCTTGGAGCTTGGAACTAAGATCAAGCACAAGAAGTGGGGTATTGGCACAGTAGTTATGATAAATAAGAGGGATGATGGAGAAAGGGAGATTACAATTGCTTTCGACAAGGAAGGACTTAAGAAGCTTGTAGAATCAATTGCCCCAATAGAGGTAGTAGGTTAGGAGGTCAAGCTTTGAATAAAGAGGAAAGAATTAACCAACTGATTGAATTAATTGATGAGCTAAATTATAGCTATTATACCTTAGATGCTCCAAAGGTTAGCGATAAGGAATACGATGCTCTTTATGATGAGTTGGTAGACCTAGAGAAGGAAACAAAAATAGTACACCCCTATTCTCCAACTCAAAGGGTAGGGGGAAATGTGTTAGACAAGTTTGAAAAGCACACTCACTTAGCCAAGCTTTGGAGCCTCGATAAGTGTCAGTCTTATGAGGAGCTGATAAATTGGGATAATAGAGTCAGAAAATCCATAGAGGATTATAATAAGAATAATGCTGAACAGCTGCCGAATCCGGAATATATTCTAGAGTATAAGTTTGATGGGCTTACTATCAATTTAACCTATAGGGATGGAGTCCTTTATCAAGGGGCTTCAAGAGGTAATGGGTCTGTGGGAGAGGGAATATTAGAGCAGCTTAAGACTATTAAGTCCATCCCGATGAAGATCGATTTTAATAATACTATAGAGATTCAAGGTGAGGGCTTAATGCCTTTATCCTCCTTAGAGGAATACAATAAGACAGCTGCTGAACAATTAAAGAATCCAAGAAATGCTGCAGCAGGAGCATTGAGAAACTTGGATCCAAAAATTACTGAAAAAAGGAAGCTTATTGCATTCTTCTATAACACGGGATATGTGGAGGGAAAGAGTTTTAAGACCCATATAGAGATACTTGATTTTCTAAGGTATAATAAGCTTCCTGTATTTCCATATGCTAAGAAGTTCAGCTCTATGGAGTCCTTAATCGAGGAAATTGAAAATAACCAAGATAAAAGAATAAGCTTGGATATTCTTACGGATGGAATGGTTATTAAAATAAACCATATAAGAACCAGGGAAGTCCTTGGATATACAAATAAATTTCCTAGGTGGGCTGTTGCATATAAGTTTGAGGCAGAGGAAGTAAGTACTAGGCTATTAAGTGTGGAATGGAATGTTGGAAGAAGTGCCAAGGTTACTCCTACTGCACTCCTAGAGCCGGTGGATATAGGTGGAGTTACGGTTAAACGTGCAACTTTAAATAATTATGATGACATTGAAAGAAAAGGTGTTAGAATAAATTCTAGGGTATTAATAAGAAGGTCTAACGATGTTATTCCAGAAATACTAGGAGCCTTAGAGACCGAAGAGGAGACTTATCCAATTGATAAGCCTACTCATTGCCCATATTGCGAAAGTGAACTGGTGCAAAACGGTGTTCATATATTTTGTCCTAATTCCTTATCTTGTAAACCCCAGCTGGTTTCAAGGCTAGTTCACTTTGCAAGCCGTGATGCCATGAATATTGAAGGCTTTAGCGAAAAAACTGCTGAAAGGCTATTAGATGAACTAAACATAAGAAACTTGTCTGAAATCTATGAGATCAAGTTTGAAGAGCTAAGAAAGCTTGAGGGTTTTAAGGACAAGAAGAGTCAAAATCTAATAGATGCCATTGAAAAAAGCAAAAGTGTAACTTTATCCTCCTTTATATATGCCCTAGGGATTTCTAATGTGGGAATAA
>CAZTEN010000062.1:3922-8889 GCA_964612495.1 uncultured Tissierella sp.
AAAGACAGCTAATGACTTGGCAAATTACTTTAAATCCTTGGATAATATTAAGAAGTCAACCTATGAAGAGCTCATAACAGTAGGAGATATAGGAGATATTATCGCAAATAGCATTTTGGAATTTTTCCATGATGATAGGATATTAGAAGGGATAGACAAGCTCTTAAGTGAAGGTGTTAATCCTCACTTTGAGGAAGTAAAATTAGAAGAGTCAATTTTCACCGGTAAAACTGTGGTTATAACGGGTACAATTGAGGGCTTGTCAAGAAATGAAATCAAGGATATAGTGGAAAGAAAGGGCGGCAAAGTAGCAGGTTCAGTAAGCAAGAAGACAGACTTTGTAATAGTAGGAGAAGATGCCGGCTCAAAGTATGATAAAGCAGTAGAGCTGGGAATTGAAATTATTGATGAAAAAAGGTTAAAAAAGATAGTGAACAATGAACAATGAACAATGAACAATTAAGTTGTTGCTGATTTTAAAAGGAGGTCTATATATGGTAACTAAAGAAGAGGTGCTCCATATTGCAGAAATAGCTATGCTAAGTTTCTCTGAGGAGGAAGTTGATATATTTACTGAGAAATTTCAACAGGTTATCGACTTTGTAGATAAAATTAAGGAAGTAAATACTGAAAATGTTGAGCCAACATTTTCAATAAATGATGATACTCAAATGTTGAAGGATTATGAAGGTGATGATGTGTTGACTCGAGAGGAAGTACTTCAAAATACAAAAGATCATCAATATGGATACTTTAAAATCTTAAGAGTAGTAGAATAAGGGGTGAACTAAGTGGAAATAACCAGTCTAAAAGCATGGGAAATGAAGGATAAGCTTTTTAATAAGGAGCTTTCTAGCAGGGAGATAATTGAAGCTCATTTAAAGAAGATAGAAAAAGAGGAGCCACAAATCAATGCATTTATAAGCTTGAATAAGGACAATGCCTTAAAGGAAGCAGATAGAATAGATGAAAAGATTGCTAGAGGGGAAAGACTAGAGGTTTTAGCAGGACTTCCTGTTGGTATTAAGGATAATATAGTAACTAAGAACTTAAAGACTACATGTGCATCAAGGATGCTGGAGAATTTCATTCCTCCTTATGACGCTACAGTTATTGAAAATATAAAAAGAAAAGACGGTATAGTTATTGGAAAGACAAACTTAGATGAATTTGCAATGGGTGCTTCTACAGAGACATCTTATTTTGGCCCTACAAAAAATCCTATAAATACAGATTTAGTTCCGGGTGGATCCTCGGGGGGGTCTGCGGCAGCAGTAGCTGCCAATGAGGTTCCAATAGCCTTGGGTTCTGATACAGGCGGTTCAGTTAGACAACCTGCCTCCTACTGTGGTGTTGTAGGCTTGAAGCCAACCTATGGTATGGTTTCAAGATATGGAGTTGTTTCTATGGCCAATACCCTTGACCAGGTTGGTACCTTTGGTCGAGATGTCAGAGATGCAGTACTTATGCTAAATGCAGTTAAGGGATATGATAGAAGGGATTCTACTTCTTCTAAGAAGGTGATTCCGGACTTCTTAATAGATAAAGATAATTACAATGATTTAAAATATCTAAAGGATATTAAGGTGGCACTTCCAAAGGAATATGTGGAATTAAAATCATCTAACAAGGATATCCAAGATTTATTCGAGAAATCCGTGAAGATATTTGAAGATAATGGTGCAAAGATTGAATATATATCCCTCCCAAATTTAAAATATGCCCTTGAAACATATTATATAATCATGACTTCTGAAGTTAGCTCCAATTTAGCTAGATTCGATGGTATTAGATATGGTCATAGAGCAGAAAAATATGATACCATAACTGAACTTTATACTAATTCAAGAACTGAAGGCTTTGGGGAAGAGGTAAAAAGAAGAATTATGACCGGAACTTATTCCTTAAGCGCAGGATATGCCGAAGAGCATTATAAGAAGGCCCTTAAGGTAAGAACCCTTATAAAAGAAGACTATGATAGAGCCTTTGCCAATCATGATGTAATTTTATCCTTGGTTTCACCTATACTTCCTTTTGGATTCGATTCTATGATTAAGGATCCGGTTGAGATGTATAAGGCTGACCTCTATACAGTCCCAATAAATGTTGCAGGTCTTTGCTCTATTTCCCTTCCAATGGGAAGAGTTGATGGTCTTCCTGTAGGATTACAGATTACAGGGGATAGATTTATGGAGGAAAAAATCATCAAGGCAGCATTAGGTTATGAAAGGGCGGTGTTATAATGGCTTTTAAGACTATAGTAGGTTTGGAAATACACGTTGAATTATCAACTAAGCATAAGATGTTTTGTAATTGTCCTAATGAATATGGAGCAGAAGCCAATACGCAAACTTGCCCTATATGTTTAGGCCTTCCGGGAGCGCTTCCTGTTGTTGAGAAAGAAGCCGTTGAATATGCCATAAGAGCCGGTATTGCATTTAATTGTAAGATATCAAATATTATCAGAATGGACAGGAAGAACTATTTTTATCCTGATTTAACTAAGGGATATCAAATATCCCAAGCTGACCTTCCACTATGTGATGGAGGATATGTTGAGATTGAGCTTGAAGAAGGCACAAAGAAGATTAGCTTAAATAGAATTCACATTGAAGAAGATACAGGTAAGCAGACTCACACAGATGAGGGTCTTTCACTTTTGGATTTCAATAGATGCGGAGTTCCTCTTATTGAAATAGTATCTAACCCTGATATGAATTCAGCTGAGGAAGCTAGGTTGTTTTTAGATAATTTAAAAGACACCTTAAAATATATAGGAGTTTCCGACGTTAGAATGGAGGAAGGCTCCTTAAGATGCGATGTAAATATCAATATTGTAGATAAGGAAAGAGGGCTAAAGTCCAATATTTCTGAGATTAAAAACCTAAATTCCTTTAAGGCTGTTGTAAAGGCTATAGAATTTGAAGAGAAAAGACATAAAGACCTTCTTGAAGCAGGAGATAATTCTGAGAAGGAAACTAGAAGGTGGGATGAAACTAAGGGTGAAACGGTCCTTATGAGAAAGAAATTTGGGGCTTCAGATTATAGATTTGCCTTTGATGGCGATATTCCTCCGGTTGATCTTTCTGATGAATGGATTGAAGAGATTAGAAAATCTTTACCTGAGCTACCACACCATAAAAAGGAAAGATTTATGAATAGCTATGGATTATCCTCTTATGATGCAGGAGTTCTTACCCAGTCTAAAGAGCTATCCTTATTCTTCGAAGAAACTTTAAAATATATAGACGATCCTAACCTTGTTTCTAACTGGATAATGGGGGATGTACTAAGAAGATTGAAGGAAAATGAACAGGAAATTGAGGACATTAAAATTACCTCAAAGGATTTAGCGGATTTAATAATCTTAGTTAGAGATGGGAAGATTAACAACAATACAGGTAAGAAAGTTCTAAGGGAGATGTTCGATACAGGAAAGACCCCTGATTTAATAGTAAAAGAACAAGGCTTAGTACAAATCAGCGATGAAGGTGCCTTGAGTGGAATTATTGAAGAGGTCCTTAACAATAATGAGCAGTCTATTATAGATTTTAAGAACGGTAAGGATAGAGCCATAGGCTTCCTTGTAGGTCAAATTATGAAGGCTTCAAAGGGCAAGGCAAATCCTCAAGTTGTAAATAAATTGCTTATGGAAGAGATTAATAAGCGCTAGTAGGTAAATCTTAAATAAACTAAAAATCCTCAGAAAATCAACTGAGGATTTTTAGTAATATTCTAATGAATAGGTGAAGGTGTGATTACATTGTTCAATGTGCTCTTCTTATCCTTATCAGTAAAATAAGGACAGTCTTTAATAGGAGTGCTTGATGGAGGTGTTACTTCGTTTAATGTACATAGGCCATCGTTTTCATGAAAACACTTTTCTGAGCATTGTATCATAAATTACCTCCTAATTTAGTAATATTTTTATTCTATCCAATATAAAAAGAAATATCCTGCAAATCAACCTTGAAAGGCTTGAAAAATCTAGAAAATTTGTCGTTTTTTAAAAATGAAATGGGGGATTATATGGAAATAGGAAAAGTACCAAATGAGGTCTTAGAAAAAATAGTGTTTTCGACTATAAAATATAAGCGTAAAGAAGTCCTAGTAAGTTCAGCAATTGGTGAGGACAATGGGATTATTGACTTTGGTGAAGATGTTTGTGTAGTCAGTACTGACCCAATTACGGGAGCTACAAAGGATATTGGAAGCCTCTCTATTCATATATCCTGCAATGACGTAAGTACCAGTGGAGCCGAGCCTATAGCAGTTTTACTAACAATTCTATGCCCTCCTAAAACTACGGAAGAAGAGCTTCAGCAAATAATGGAGGATGCCTCATTAGCAGCTGCCGAATTAAATGTTGAGATTATGGGTGGGCATACTGAAGTAACAGATGCAGTAAATAAGATTATTATAAGTAGCACAGTTATCGGAATGCAAAAGAAGGATAAATTGCCGGATCATGCTAGTATAAAAGTAGGAGACAAGGTAGCTATAACAAAATATATCGGTATAGAAGGATCTTCCATTATTGCTAAGGAGCTTGAAAAACAGTTGACTGAAATCTTAGGTGCTGATAAAGTATCTCAGGCTAAATCACTGGATAAGTATTTAAGTGTAGTCAAGGAAGGAATAATAGCCGGAAAATATAAGGCAAAATATATGCATGATATAACAGAGGGTGGAGTTTATGGAGCCCTATGGGAAGCATCCATAGCTACAAAAAAAGGGATATTGATCCATGAGGATAAAATTCCAATTCTGGATGTAACCAAGGATATTTGTCAATTGTTAAAGATTGACCCATATAGACTAATATCAAGCGGAAGTATGGTTATAATAATTGGGGATGAGGATTTTAATAGGCTAAGTACTGATTTAGAAGCAAATGGAATTAATATTTGCTTTCCAAAATTAAAATTACTTTTTGATATGGTGTTTGATGTATCCTTTGCAAAGAC
>CAZTEN010000062.1:8899-9130 GCA_964612495.1 uncultured Tissierella sp.
GTACTGATTTAGAAGCAAATGGAATTAATATTACTGCGATTGGTGAAATAACTGAAAATGGGGTATATTATGTAAGGAATGGGGCTAAATGTGAAATTCTTCCACCAGGTAGCGATGAATTATATAGAGCACTTAGTAATTTTTCTTGACAGCAAAATTATGAACTGGTAATATATCTATGTCAAGATGAATAAATGCTCATATAAGTTCCATAATTTTATGGTTGGAACG
>CAZTEN010000063.1:0-3952 GCA_964612495.1 uncultured Tissierella sp.
CTATCGACTTCTAAAACATACACAATTTCATTTATAGTAGGTCTTAGCATATATTCCTCGCTGATGGAGCACCATATAGGAAATTCAACACCTTCCGGTTTTGGAACTCTTTTCTCTGCCTCATTTACAAACCATTTATACAAATAAATAATATGGCCTGATATAAGGTCAAATTTCTCCTCTAAATGCCCCCTGGTTATTCTAATCACGCCATTTCTTTCCAAAACATCATAGCTTCTTTCATCCTGCCTGGTCCACAAAGTTATTTTATCCATAAGCACTCCTTAAAATTTATTCTCCCGGTACTCCTATATTCTTTAATATTTATATGACGAAATATAGCTTGATTTTGTTCAAATTTATTAGATACTTCGCAATGCTCATAATGAAAATCTTAAATTTGTACTTTTTAGGTTGAGTAAATGGTAACACATAATTATCTCAATTTCATATTATAATATAATTCGAGATTTTAAAAGGGGGAATTATTTATGGCAAAGTATGTATCGGAAAATAACCTACATAATAAAACCATGACATTGACAGGTCATGATGAGATGGATATAGCTCCGGACACAGTAATAATACGTTTAGGGGTTGAGACTAGGGGAGAAAATCTATCACAAATACAAGCAGAAAATGCAAGTATAAGTCAATCAGTAATTCAAGTTATTCAACGAATGTCAATTACAGACATAAAAACTTCTCAATATTCAATTGACAAAGTTTATGATTATGTGGAAGGAAGGCAAATTGACAGAGGTTATTCCGTCAGAAATATTTTAGAAATCAAATCAAATAATTTAGAGGCTGTCGGCAATATAATCGATGCTTCAGTAAACGCAGGTGCCAATATAGTCGATTTGATAACCTTTGATGTATCAAACAGAGAATACTATTACCAGCAGACTCTAAATATGGCAATCATGAATGCAATTCAAAAAGCTAAATCAATTACTATGAACCTTGGATTGTCTTCATCTGCTGTTGTGGTTAATATTGTTGAAAATACCGCAATGCCTTTTCCTGTTCAGCGGGAATTCGCCGCTACTCCCATAATGCCGGGAACCGTTAAAATTGCAGCTAATGTAACTGTAGACTTCGTATTTTAAGAATTCGCCCTCAATATGTCTTTCATCATTTCAGGGCTAATTTCCCAAATATTTGCTTGAATTCTGAAAATATCCCATTTATCAATATCAAAAACTTTAGCCCAGCTATCCATTACTCTTTTTTTCCTCTGGATAAAAATGGGCTGTTTTTTCGTCAAGAATTTGGTTTATTCATAATTATAAATTGTAATTTCATCAATTAACCATTTGTTTTCTGTCCTTCTTATAATAAGTTCAACAGGTCTGAATGCGGCAGCTCCGCCACTTTCAGCCTCTGCACTTGTAACTTCGACTATTCTGCCTTTTATTGAATATTCATCCTCAGATAACTTTTCAACTTCTGTAATTTCAATACGTTCAGGCCATGGGCTCGATGTAGTTCTTCCCGGAGCCCTCCTTGGATGAGTAATCCAACTTTGCATAAGCTCATCCGTAACATATGGACTGTAATTGTCTTTGATTGCTTGTATAACTGTATCCCTTGGTGCTAAAAGCGATACATTCTTAAGGGTTCTTCCAAAATCTTTAACTAAGATAATTACCTCTTCTTCATCGTTATTATTACTATTGTCATTATTAATTTTATAAATCATAAATATTGCAATCAAAACAACTATAACTGCAATGATAATATAAAAATGGTTTTTTCTTATATACATAGTATCCCCCCCCTATATATTATACACAAGCTATAAAAAACATTCCTGTTTTTATACAACATTTTTCGGTGAGGACTCTTTTGACGTTATTATATTTTCTGCAATTATACATATGATTATTATTGCAGCTCCTACCATTCCTTGATTGCTAAGCTTTTCATTAAGAATAAAATAAGAAATAATTGCCGTTAGAATGGGCTGTGTGCATTGAAGCATTGACACAGCTTGAGCGGATATGTGTTTTAGAGCTGAATTTTGAAGCATGTAGGCAATATTGGTGCAAAATATGGCTAAATACAAAACCACCGCCCATGCAGGTAAAGTTACCTGACCTAAAACTTCAGTGCTTTCAAATATCAGAGCGCAGGGCAAGCTTATTAAAGCAGTTATACCCGCCTGGGCAGCAGATACTGCTACAGCATCCAACTGTTTAAGAGATTCTTCTCCAAATACCAATGCCCCTGCTATGGATATAGCCGTTATTAATGCGGTAACTTCTCCTTTTCCGAAAACAAAGCTGCTTCCATCGAAACAAAGTAGATATAACCCGACAACCACCACAATTTGTACAGGAATGTGTATCAGCCTATATTTAACCTTATATACTAAAAGTGCAAGTATGGGTGCAAATATTACAGGTAAACTCATAAGAAATCCTACATTTGTTGCAGAGGTCCAATTTAACGCAAGATTACAGGTAATGTAAGCCGCGGCCATACATATGCTTGCAGGCAAATAATTATTTGGTTTTACGCTTCTTAAAGAATCAATTATACGCTTGCCGAAAAATAACATAAAAACTACAAATGCCATTGTAAAGCGAACTGAAAGACTCCAAAACGGAGTAATGCTTTCAAATGCAATTTTAGTAAGCGGATTACCGAATCCGTAAATAACACTTTGAAGCAAAATGAAACCCATATATTTGTATTTACTCGCATTTTCCATAGCAAACCTGCTTTCCATTGCAAACGTTATATCAATTATATTATAAAAAACCAAATAGTTCAATACTGTGAATTGTTACAAAGTCAAAGTCTCAATAACAGTCACAATAGGATCACAATAGCAAAAAATATTTTTTAAATAATAGGGACATTCTATAAATAATTTGGTATAATACATTCAAATATGATATGTAACTATCTGTTCTGCAAATTGACAGTTACTACTCATTATGAATTTAAGCTTAGGAGGGAATAAAGATGACATTACAGCAATTGAATTATTTTCGTGTATTAGCTAAAGTCCAGCATTATACAAAAGCAGCTGAAATACTTCTTATTGCTCAGCCCAGCTTAAGTTATTCAATATCCCAGTTAGAAAAGGAATTAAATATTGAGTTGTTTGAAAGACATGGGAGGATGGTAAAATTAAGTAATGCGGGAGAGCTATTTCTTAAGTATGTTGAAAAATCATTGGATATAATAGACGAAGGTACAACAATGCTAAAAACTCTTTCTGATTCTTCAATGGGGGAAGTTGCTCTTGGATACATTTATAGCATAAGTTCAAAGTTTATTCCCGAAATGATTAAAAAGTTTTATGAAACCGATTCTAATAAGTTAATCAAGTTTTCACTTGTACAAAACTTAAGTGAACATCTTTTTAAAGACTTAAAATCTAATAAAATCCAATTAGCTTTTTGCCCGAAACCTGATAAAAGCTTTGAGTGTGTAAAAATATTCAATCAGCAGCTATATCTGATTGCACCGAAAAACCACCCCTTTTCACAAAGAAAATGTATTGAAGTTTCTGATATGATTGATGAACCATTTGTTGCAATAAGCAAAAGTAGCTCTCTTAGAAAGACAGTTGATGATATATTTGCAAAGAATAATTTTTCTCCTAAAATTGTTTTTGAAGCTGAAGAATGCAATGCTGCTATTTCATTTGTTTCTCTTAATTTGGGGATATCAATAGTTCCGGAAATACCATCCATGAAAAAACACGTCAATAAAGTAAAAATCTGCAACTTCCCATTAGTAAGAGAAATTTACTTGTGTTGGGCAGATGACAAATATTTATCACCTGCCGCTATTACAACAAGGGATTTCATTATTAAAAATTTCAATCTTACTGAGTGAACTTATTTTTTAAATTTTAATAGTAAACGTTGGGCTAGCAATCAATTGATTTAGTATATTTAGTATTTTACCTTGATATACAAGATTCAATCAA
>CAZTEN010000063.1:3962-9090 GCA_964612495.1 uncultured Tissierella sp.
GATTATTTCGCATTTATATTATTATTTAGTCTATTATATTTACAATCATAGTGACTTATGCAATATTTCAAGAATAGCAGCTAGCTCATCTGCTGGAATTTGTCCAGGTGCTGAAATAGCCCCTACAGCTCCAAATGTCATTGATGAACCAAACACTTCACCTGAAAGTCTGCTTATTACACCTAATGATCCCATTGACATTGTTATTATTGGTCTATCTGCATATTTTGTATGCATTTCATTAGTGGCAGATAATAATGTCAATACATCCTGTGTTGATTGCGGCATTACAGCTATTTTTGGGATATCCGCTCCCATGTCCTGCATCCTTCTTAGTCTTGATACTATGTCATCTTTATCTGGTGTTTTTAAAAAATCATGGTTTGAGCCTACAACCAATACTCCTGCTTCATGTATATTTGTTATATTTTCATTAACGACATCATCTCCTGAGAATATTTCAACATCTATTAAATCCGCATTACCTGATTGGGCTGCAGATTTATTTAACGCAGTATATTCGCTCATTGATATTTCCTTTTCTCCGCCCTCTTTTTTTGTTCTAAATGTAAATAGAATTGGGATATTTGGAATTGTTGCTCTTAAATCCTTTAATGTATTTAACAGATTTTCTATATTAAAAACATCCTCGTAGAAATCCACTCTCCACTCTACAAAGTCTATTTTGAGATTATTAAAACTTTGTGCTTTATCTATAATAGATTCTCTTGTCTTTGCTACTATTGGAACTATAATTTTAGGGGAGCCTTCTCCAATTGTAATATTTCTTATTGTAATAGTTTTCAATTTATCACCTCTATATCAAGTTATTATGACCCCTTCTTCTATAAGTGGAGGTACCTCTTCTACTTCAGGTGGGTAGAGTCCCCATCTGAAGCCCCGATGTTCAGCTTTAGCTGAACGAGTTCACTACTTTAATAAACAGGATAAAGATAATTACATTAAAAATGCAATTATTTAGTAGCCTTCTTTGCATCTCTTTTATCTCTCCATTTATTATATTTATCAGATTGTGTTACGAATGAAAATATAATTATTCCTAGCAAAATCATTGAAAGAGGGCTAGTAAATATGCCACCAACTAATTTCAAAATGGAACCACCTGCTGAAATAACAGCTCTTCTATAGTTGTTTTCAATTAAACCTGATAGTATTATACCAAGTACTGTAGGTGCAACAGGATAATCATATACTTTAAAGAAATACCCTAAGATACCGAAACCTACCATCCATAAAATATCGGTTAAACTATTATTAACTGCATATGTACCAATTACAGATAATATTATTATAATTGGTAACAATCTTCCTTTTGGAATTTCAACCAGCTTAGTAAATATCCTAATCCCGGTAAGACCAAATATTAATAAAAATATGTTTGAGATAGCTAAAGTACTAACTATTAGATAAAATAAATGTGGTGTTACTTGCATTAACATCGGTCCAGGCTGTAAACCATGAATTAACAATGCTCCTATCATAACAGCAGTTACTGCATCTCCTGGAATACCCAGTGTTAACATAGGTATAAATGCTCCGCCAATAGCAGCATTATTTGCTGTTTCAGGAGCTATTACACCCTCTACAGCACCATGTCCAAAAGGAGTTTCTGGATTCCGAATAGTCCTTTTTGCTTGATCGTATGCTAATAATGCAGCTATATCTCCACCTGCTCCAGGTAAAGCACCTACAATTATGCCTAGTATAGATGAACGTATAGTTAAAGGAAAGTTCTTCTTTATTGATGAAAAAGAAGGTATGATTCTGTCAATCCTTTGTTTTACTGCTTCAATGTCTAAATCCCTAATTTGAATTAATGCCTCAGAAACCCCAAATAAGCCTATCATTGCAGTAATGTAATCTACACCTGTCAACAAATTTGTATGACCAAAGGTAAATCTAGGATATGCACTAATTGGGTCCATACCTACAGTTCCTAATAAAACACCTATAGCAGCTGTAACCAGAGCTCTTGCTAATGACTTGGAACCTAAACTGCTTACTAACATCATACCCATAAAAGCCAATAACAAGAAATCTCTAGGTGCAAATTTCAAAGCTATATTTGAAACAATAGGTGCAAAAAAGGCTAAAGCTATACATCCAAGAAAACCACCCAATACAGATGATACTGTTGCAACTCCAATAGTTTCCCCTGCTAGTCCTTTTTTAGCTAACGGATATCCATCAAAACTAGTAGCTACAGCAGCAGGAGCACCCGGAATATTTAATAGTATTGCGGATCTTGAGCCTCCATATACAGCACCAGAATAAATCCCCATCATTAATGAGATTGCGGAATTAGTTTCCCATCCAAATGTAAACGATACTAAAAGAGATACTGCCATTGTACCAGATAAACCTGGTATAGCCCCCACATATATTCCAACAAATACACCAATAGCTACCAGAACTGATAGCATTGGATCTGTAAATGGTATTAATAAATATTGCATAACATCCATTATATCACTCCTTAAGGTAGAATAACTTGAAACACGGTCTTAAACAATTAATATGAAAGCCATGGTTATCAATGTGTATATTGAATTCTTTAACAATTGTCCCCTCATTAAATATGTCATTGAAACAAGTAAAAATAATGACGATGATATCTCAAATCCAAGACCTAAAATTAATAATATACAATATACTATCATAAAAATAAATTCTAATACAATATCTTTCGTAAATACATAATTCTTGACGGATATTATTGAATCTTTAAGGCTAACTTTCTCTTTATCTCTGCCATTATTTCTGTATTCAACTAATATAATTTTTAACATTAAAATTACTATAGAACAACTCAAGAATAGTGGTAAAGCACCATAAGAAGACGCTGTTGGTTCTTCCATAAACATTCTTATTGATTCAATTAAAAATAATATCCCAATAACTAACATTATTAAAGAAAAACCTTTTTCTCCGGGTTTAGTTGTAACCCCTTTTTTTCCTGTCATATTGTCACTCCTTTTTCCCGATATTTATATATAAGAAGCTATAA
This sequence comes from uncultured Tissierella sp., assembly GCA_964612495.1. GTDB lineage: Bacteria > Bacillota > Clostridia > Tissierellales > Tissierellaceae > Tissierella_B. Next base: position 6,991 of record CAZTEN010000063.1, read on the forward strand.
ACTATATCGCTATAGCTTCTTATATCATTAATAATTACTCAATTCCTAATTCTGTAGGTGATTTGTCAATTGCACCACTCTTATAGAAAGCTTCCGCAGTATTCCTTTGCCAATTTGTTAAATATTCTTTAGCTTCATCACCTGATAAGGCCAAAGAAGACACATTAAAATCTTTAAGCAACTTTTGGTAAGTCTCATCTTCTCCAGCTTCGCTAAATGCTTTACTTAAAACATCAATTACATCTTTTGGAGTCCCTTCCTTTACAAATACTCCATAAAATGGTCCCCATGGTAGGTATTGTTCAAAGTCTGGATAATCTTCTATTACTAGGGGTACTTCCGGAAGTGCTTCAACTTTATCAAGTGACATAAGGCTCAAAAATTTAATTTCTCCAGCCTTATATGATTGTAAAGCAGTTTGAACTTTTGCCGCTGTAAAGTCTGCATGACCGCCTAATACTGCCGCCAATGCTGTTGCATCACTATCAAATGGTATTTGTGTAAATTCAGCACCAGTGACTGCATTGACAAATGAACTTACTGACCAAGGCATACCACCAACTCCAGTACTAGAAATACTTACTTTACCTGGATTTGCTATTGCATCCTCTATTAGCTCACTAAATGATTCATACTTTGAATCTTTACCTACAATGATTCCAACTTTTTCATCGCCAATTAAATATATAGGTTCAAAATTTGCATATGTTAACTCAGATATTCCAAGCATTGTATAGAACTGTGGATTCTCAGCACCCATTAGCAGATTATAACCATTAGCAGGTAAATCATAAACATATTGAGCTCCTATCGCCCCTGTTGCACCTGGTTTATTTTGTACTACAATACTTACATCTAAAATATCTTCTGTTAATGATGCTAATGGTCTCATTAAAGAGTCAGTACCACCACCTGCACCCCATTGAACAATTCCATTAATATCATTTTTAGGGAATGTTGTTGCTGGTGTTGCTGGTGTTGCTGGTGTTGCTGGTGTTGCTGGTGTCTCAGGTGTCTCTTCTTGTTCAGCTGTTCCATTTGGGGCTTCAGGTTTTTGTGCCTCATTAGTACAACTAACTAACATCGTTACTATTAAACTTAGAATTAAAAATAGTGATATTGATTTTTTCATGGTATCCTCCTTAAATATAAATAATTTTTTATCATTTTTTGAGTTTTAGAGCGATGGTAAAATTCGCAAATTAATCACCCTCCTTTATAATTCTTAGATTTGAGTGAAAGAAAATCTGTTTTTACTTATTAAATATTTCCTCTTTAATTAAATCTACAGGCATATCCACTCCAGTCCAAATTTTAAATGCAATTGCACCTTGCCAAATTAACATCATTAAACCATTCATATATCTGCATCCAGCTTCTTTCGCAATTTTTAATAACTTCGTTTGCTCAGGGTCGTAGATGATATCAGCTATGAATATATCTTTTGGTAATTGAGCAGGTGATGAAATTATGGATTGATCTATAGTTGATTTCATACCTAATGATGTACAATTAACCAGTACTGCAGCATCCTTTATTTCTTTAACTAAAGTATTACCTGCAATATGGAAGCTATTAAAACAAGATGGTATAATAATATGCCTTATAAAACCTCAGTTTGAAGCTGGAAGAGAAAAAATAGGTAAAAAAGGTGTAGTAAGAGATAAGTCAGTCCATATAGAAGTAATTAGTACCATAATAAATTTTTGTATGAAAAGTTTGAATGCTGAAATAACAGGCCTTACCTATTCTCCAATAAAAGGGCCAGAAGGAAATATTGAATATTTATTATATATAAAAAAAGTTCCATTTGAAATAGTAAATGATGAAGGAAATCATTGCGCTGATTTAGTGGAAAAAATTGTGGAGGAAGCTAACGGAAATTTGTAACTTTTACAAATTTCTTTGTTTTATTTTGTTTTTTTCGAAAAATCTATAGATAAAGTAAACCCTTTCATATAGAATTGAAGTGAAATGTAATATATATATCTTATAAATATCTCTAATTTATTCTATTAGGAACTGGATGGTGTTAAACATCAAATGAAAATAGGGATTATACCTAATTTAAGCAAAGATACTGATTTAAAGATAACAAGT
>CAZTEN010000064.1:0-4102 GCA_964612495.1 uncultured Tissierella sp.
TTATTATCGTACATATGAAACACCTCTTATCTAATAAATCCCTGTACTCCAATCTTCAAAATTCGATTGTTTACCTGTTACTGTTTTCAAATATTCAACATGAAGATTATTTGTAATTTCACCACAAGCACCATTTCCTATCTGATACCTATCAATTGAGAATATTGGAGTTAATTCCATTGCTGAACCACATAAAAATGCTTCTTCACACATATATAGCTCAGTGCGGTCAACTGTACGCTCTTCTACTTCAAGCTTTAGTACTTCTCTACCTAATTGAATAATTGTATCTCTTGTTATACTCTCTAATACGCTATCTGTAATCAGAGGTGTTATAAGTCTTCCATCCCTTACAATGAATAAACAAGAACCTGGGCCTTCAGATACTTTCCCATTTTTATTAAGAATAATAGTAGTATCATATCCATTCTTAATAGCTTCTCTTTGAGCCATACGGCTATTAATATAATTGGCACCGCACTTTATTCTTGGTGACATACTATTATCATTTATTCTCTGCCATGAACTGACGCAACAATTCAAGCCTTTTTTATTATACTCAGGATTTGTTTTCGCTTTAGGAATAGGTGCTACAAACATTCCAATAGACCCGGCCGAATGCCAAGATCCAAAGCCATCAACAAATAATGTCTGTCTAACAGAAATATCTTCTCGATAGTCATTAGCTTTAATTATATCTACAAATGCTTTCTTCATTTCTTCAATTGAATAGGTATCTTCTAATTCTAATAGTCTTTGAGATCTTTTTAATCTCTTGAAATGATCATCTAGTCTAAACGCATATAATTGATTATCTTCATCATTCCAATAACAACGGATACCTTCAAATACATTTAATCCAAATTGAGATGTTGGTGATAAAACATTAATTGTTGCCTCTTGAAGAGGTACAATCTTACCATTTAACCAAATTAACCTATCATCAATGTTTGTTTTCATAGACCTATCCTCCAAGTAAATTTAATATTAATTCAACCCAAAAGTTATAACGATGCTTCTTTTTCTTCCTGTGAAGAACGTGCTTTTGCTGCTACAGCCTCTGCTGCTCTTGCAGCTATTTCTTCATCAGTTAACCCTTCTATTCCTTCTTCCTTAACTTCATATATATCTTTCATTTTAAATACATTAATAAAGGTTAATATAATAATCTTAAAATCCAAAAGAACTCCATATTTTTCAAATAAGTCAATGTATTGGTTGTCATATTTTACTTTTTCATCCCAAGGAAGCTCATTTCTACCGCTAACTTGAGCCAATCCTGTTACACCAGGTAAAACAGTAAACCTTCGTTTATATTCATCACTTAGTTCTTCATAATCACCAAGCTCATAAGTGACTGGTGGTCTAGGTCCAACTATTGACATATCACCTTTTATAATATTAAATAATTGTGGCAATTCATCCAAGCTGCTTTTTCTTAAGAACTTTCCGACTCTCGTAACCCGAAAGTCATTAGCATAGTTGAAAAGCCCTGTACCCATTTGCTCTGCATTTTCAATCATTGTACGAAATTTATACATAGTAAACACTTTACCATTCTTTGTTAGCCTTCCTTGTCTAAATAAAGCAGGTCCTTTTGAATCAACTCTAACAGCAACTGAAATGATCAAAAGTATAGGAGACAATATAATTATTGCTAAAAGTGAAAGTAAAACATCAATACATCTCTTTATTAATAAATTCATAACATATCCCCCGATGCATATCTAAAATTCAAACCTAAAAGTATGAAATAAGTCTTCAAAAACTTCTTTCTTTTTAATCAAATGTATATCATTTCTCTCTTCATCGTATTCTACTATTGCAAAATTAGGAAGAATAAATGGCGGCTTTAAAACTACAGAATATGAGCCAACATTATCGAAAACAACATAATCACCAACTGCTAATTCACCTGTAAATCCCTTATATAAATAATCTGACTCGATACAAGTGAAACCTCCAAAGTCCAAATCTTCATATGTTATTTGTTTTTTGTTACTAACATCATGATAGATTTTTATAGGTGGATTTTTTTTATTTAATGTCGGATTAATATTGTATATGCTGCCCAATAATGTAGCTATTTTCTTTCCTCTAACATCTTTAATACTTATAACCTTAGCTGCAAATTTCATAGCATCTCCAACCAAAGCACTTCCTGGTTCAATAATCAGCATAGGCTGTTTATCTTTAGGTATATCTATAAAATACTCTTTAAATTTATGTGCCACAGCATTAGCATAATCTTCATAGTTAGGAATATCTGTTTCAAATTGGGCTTTTAATGAATCTGCCATTTTTCCATAAATCCCTCCCCCGAGACTTATAAATTTAGGAGGCTCATCAAAATATTTAGTTACTAATTCAAGTATTCCAACTGCTCTTTGAGGCCAGGTTTTTATGTCTCTTGTTGCAAAATGACTATGTAGACCCTTTAATTTTATATTGGGAATTTTACGAATTAAATTTAAGGCATCTTCAAACTCTATACTATTTACATCAAACCCAAATCTAGATAAAACTCCATCTTGAATATCAAAGTTGCATCTTATTCCAACTGAAAGTTCACTACTTGGATTGTTAAGCGCAATCTCTTTTATTATGTTTAAATCATAATCCGAGTCAATATTTACCGTACCACCAGACAATAAAAGTTCTTTAATTGCAAATGGGTCTTTATAGGGGCCATTAAAATATACTTTCTTAGGTTCTACACCAATTTTTTTTGCAATATTATATTCCATGTCAGATACAACTTCTGCAAAACCACCCAACTGATCTACTATTTTACAAAGTCTTGGTGTATAATTTGTTTTATAAGAATAAGCAATATGAGTATTTTCATAGATGTCTCTAAATGCTTCTTGTAATTCAATATAATTCATTTCAAATTGATTAGTATCTAATATATAAAATGAATCTCCGTATGAGTTGCTAATTTCTTTTAATTTATCAATTGTAATATTCATCTCTTCCTCCTTGTAGAATTTCTTTTTATAAATCAAACCCGAGCCAAAGCTTACTTTTCAAATTACTTTCTTTTCTATTCCACCAACTATTTTAGATACTACTTGCTTAACTTCTTGTTGATTTACTTTATAAAAGTCTTTAGATTTATCTTTAAGCGTATCTTCAAAATTTCTTATATCCTTTATCCCTTTAGCGAATAGCATGTCTACATCTTTTACATCACTAACTTTACTAACGTTACAAAAACTTCGTGATAGAATAACCATATGTGAAGATAAGCGATAATGTTCAGTTATTATTTTTTCTGCCCTCAAGGTTCCTTCTCTAATTTGCGCTATTCCTCCAAAACCATAGGTAATGCCTTTTTGTCCTATCTTATTACACAGCATCTCTACGGTTCCATCAGCTAATAGTTCAAACATAAACTTCATATTATATCCGAGATGTAGGTCATTAAGTCCTATATGTACATAATCAATCCCATTAACCGATAAAATTGAATCTATATTATCAACTGCTTCAGGAGTTTCTAATAGTAGGCAGACTTTAGATCTTCCATCAACATATTTAATAAACTTTTCGACTTCATGCTTAAATTTAAAAAATGGTAGCATCACAATATCAGCACCATCAGCTATAACCTTGTCAATTTCATCTTTTGAACCTTTATAAATTGGATTAACTCTTACAAGCAGCTCTGCTTTAGTTAATACTTGCTTTATTTTACTTACATCCTCAATACTATGGCGTGATATTACTGTATCTAAGTGCCCTTGTCTCTCTTCTTTTCCATTAATCTCAAGATCAATAAAAATCCAATCCACACCGTTTTTTTCGGCTATTTTAGCCACATCTTGTTTGTTTGTTATATACATCAACTTTAAAGCCACAATATTTCCTCCCTTACAATTAACTCCCCTTGCTTTTATATATAATTCCAACCCTTTCAGCGTTTCCACTGATTGAATGGTTAACCTTGTAACCATTCTGTAATAATGCAACAACATACTCAACCTATAAAACCCTTGCTATTACTACATTTGTAGGCTTGTTATTCTTTTCCGATACTCACGACGATTACGATTATGACAAAAGTATTAATTTATGCAATATATTGTATCTGAAAATT
>CAZTEN010000064.1:4202-7990 GCA_964612495.1 uncultured Tissierella sp.
CGATTACGATTATGACAAAAGTATTAATTTATGCAATATATTGTATCTGAAAATTTGTTCACCACTATATATGTAACTTTCTTTTTTAGTTATCCTTACATGATACTCACCCAAAAATAACCCAGGGTTTTCTCCTTGCACTACATATTGTATGCAAAATGTACTTTTTGTCTATTAGACGCTACATGTTGTGGTTCTAATCACATCATCATACTCACGTCGATATATACATCCAATCAAAAGGTTTACCAATTCTTAATTACATAATTACAAAGTTATTATATCTATTGCTATCACAATCTTTGACCTTGTAATTATCTTTTCAAATTAATTACAACATCACAGCCAAGGCACTTCATCTCCAGGTGAATCATCTTCATCGCTTTCATTTCCATCTTCATGCACACTACACTTTACTTTTTCATCTTCATAACTGATTACGCCACCAGCTGAGCATACTACTTTGAAATTTTCTATAAGAAATTGATCAAAGAAACTCATATCATCAATATCATTCTCAAGCAGAAAAGCACTGTACATCCTTTCTGCTGTTTTTCGATTAGCAGTACAAACTCTTTCCTCTGCTATGCTTTTATATCCACTTAATCTTGGAACGGCTATTGCTGCAATGATTCCTAGTATTGCAATCACAACAATTAATTCTACTAAAGTGAAACCTTTAGATTTTCTTTCAGATATGAATAAATCTAACATTTTTTATCACCGTTTTTAGTTTATAGGGTTTTCTTATAATCATCCTACCAAACCCCACCCCAATTAAAATGACTCTTATGGCTCTACCCTTTCTTAGCAGATTCGGCCCTTAAGAGTCAACTTTTTTCCTGCATATATACTATATATTCTTCATGCTGAAACAGTCTTATTCACCTTCTCAGCCCGTCCAGACTAGCCTTTATATCAATAGGAAGCTCGTCTCTGCCGTTGATTTGTGCCCATCCAGTAAGGCCCGGTCTAATATCATTGGCACCGTACTTGTCCCCCCTATTCTTTCTACTCCTTAAAAAATCCCACTATCCTCTCTTTGGGATAACCAACCTCCTTTAACCTCTTTTTTATATCCTCCTCAAAGGTATAGGAGGTCACTACTATTGCATCATGGTCATACTTTCCTATCTCTTCCCTGGATATAATCCTATAATTCAAAATCTCCTGATTATGTTTATCCTCATTATCATCTACAATCCCTACAATATTTAAGGGAAAGGAATCCTTGTCTCGGATTACCCCTATAATGGTCTCTGCTGCCTCTCCTGCTCCGTAGAGGAGAATATCCTTAAAACCCTTGCCTTCAACGGTCTTAAGAAAGTCTTCGACCCTGCTTTTAGCCAATTGATATAAGTCGAGAAGCTCCCTTATATAGGTTATCAAGAGATAATTCTTCCTATTAATACCTTGTCCTGTAATATTATAATAGATTACCTTGGGAGACCTGTAGTCCCTATGTAAATATCCTTGCTCTTCCAACCTATCTATATATACATTGACCATAGAAGTGGCCCCCCCGATTACCTGGGCTATCTCTTGCTGGGTAGTGTCTGACTTTTCCTCGATGTGTTGTAATAGCAATAGCTCCTTTAAATCAGATGTTGGACTAAAAAACCTCATTCTTAAATCTCCTTTTTCGTTCGATGCCTGAACAATTTTAATTTTAACACAATATGGCAACTTTGTAAACCAAGGTTTGACAAATTTCAAGCAAATTTAACATAAAAAAAAACTGTCCAAAGTCCGGACAGTTGTCTTTTATTCTATAAAACTTTATTTGGATTTATATGTGCCCCGTTCTTTATAACTTCCAGGTGCAAATGGGGTCCTGTGGACCTTCCAGTGTTTCCTACGTTGGCTATATGCTGGCCCTTATATACCTTAGTGCCTACTGCTACATGGATTTTGCTTGTATGGGCATATCTGGTTACATATCCGTTGCCATGGTCTATCTCTACCATCTTGCCATAGGTTCCTTGCCATCCTGAATGAGTAACGGTTCCTCCGTCGGCTGCATATATGGGTGTTCCTACACTTGCTGCTATATCTATACCCCTGTGCATCCTCCCCCATCTTGGTCCGTAGCCTGAGGTAAATCTTCCCCTGGTTGGGGTCATAAATACTCCCGTTGCTGCAGTCTTTGGCAATTCCTTGGTCCCCTTGACTAGAACCTTGTCTACAGGCTCTTTGATTACCTCTTCAGAGACTATCTTCCTATCTATGGTAACTCCGTTTTGTTTAGTTAAGCTTTCCACTATATGGGACTGGCCCTGAACTCCTTCTACCTTTACCTTGGATTGGTTGGTATACATGGAATCATCTTTTTCTACTATGGTTTCAAAGTCAGTTGCCTTCTTGTAGTCCAATTCCTCTACTACTTGAACCGTAAGCATGGATTTTGGAACTAGCAGCTTGACCTCATCCCCCGTTTTTAGCTTATCGGGATTAAGGTCGGGATTGGCCTCTATTATTTCATCTACAGATATATCATACATCATAGCTATGGTCCAGAAGGATTCCCCTACCTCTACCATATGGGTCCTTATATCTTTTCCACCCTGTTTGATCTTTGCCACTAGGTCTTCATGGACTGAAACCTTATTTATAGGGGACTCACCCTTGACTATAAGGACATCCTCCAGGATTTTAGCTTCCTTTACCTTACCTTCAACCTTCTCAAGATAAGGTGCCTTAATCTCATCTATGATTTTCTTGGCCTCTTCTTCACTCTTTACAAAGCCTATATCCTGACCCCCTATTCTAATAGAGTAACCTGCTACCAGGAAGTCTATCTTGGATACAATAGTAGACTTAAGGACTGACCCCTTTATGATAGCATCATCCTTAGCATGAGTAGGCTCAAAGGTCATTTCCTTGTCTAAGACAAGTTCTGCCCCATATGTATGGGATAATTCTCCCCTTAGGTCTTCCATTATGGCCAAGGCTTCTTCTTCATTTCTAACCGTCCCCAGCTTTTCCTCTCCCAGGTAGATGTCAAAGGCCCTGGTCTTTATTTCAACCACCTTATAGGCTGTAAAGCTTAATACTATTATGATAAGTATCATAAATTTACTTAATGCTTTTCTTAAATCTATTTTATTTATGTCAAATACCTTATTATCATTTTTCTTATTTATTTTGGTATTCCTCAGGCTGTGATTATTTTCTGCCATTCTGCTCCTCCTAACCCAAATCTCCTGTAACTATTTGATGATTTGTAACCTTTTTGTAACTTTCTAAACGACTATGAAGTATTATACCACAGAAAAGTTAAATTACAAATTTCATAATTTACCTTAATTTAGTATGAGCAGAATTTGGTAGATTATTCATAATCCTGAAGATAAGTCTCCCCAAAGGCTAGAGAGGTGGAATAAAAAACCAGCCCTTAAGCCTCCAACTTGTTAAGAAAATTTAATAAGTTGATTTTATTAAGAGCTGGTAAAAATGGGTAAAAATAAAGTTTATTGTGTTGTTTGTGTGAAAATTTGATGAAAGTTAGGGGAAATTATTACAATACTTCATTTAAGAGTCCATCGCCTTTTAGGGCTCTGTCTATGGCCATTAGCTCTTCTTTGGACAAGGGGATGGGGGACTCCCCCTTCTTTAGGGGCTTGGCAAAGCATACATTATTTTCTCTTCCGTAAATAGAGGTGATTATAAACCCATTTTGATAATGGTCCATAATGGCTATAGAGAAGCTTAGGTCGGACCCAACGTTCTCGAAGGCATTGTACCTGATAAAGCCCACCCTCTGTATAGTAAACATAAGCTTGGTCTCC
>CAZTEN010000064.1:8000-8985 GCA_964612495.1 uncultured Tissierella sp.
AATATTCTGCTCAAAGAGGTTGATATCCCTTTTTATATCCATTATCTCTCCATGATACTTAATGAATAAGCCTTCTATGTCTAAGCCATTCATACCCTTAACGAAGAGGTCATATCCTTCCTTGATCTTCTTGACCTTAAGGCTTAAATATATACTAGTAATAATTAGTCCCAATACCAATATTATAAGACCCATAAGTATTTCTACATTATATATACTTATGAAATTTCTCAAATAATCCATGTCTTATTGCTGCCCCTTCCTTTTAAAGCTCTTTTGCTATTTCCCTTAATGCCTTTAGGGCAAATTCTATTTCTTCATGGGTGTTGAAGAGGCCGAAGGAAAACCTTACTGCCCCTTGGTCCAAGGTTCCTATGGTCTTATGGGCTAAAGGAGCACAATGAAGTCCCGGCCTTACGGCTATATCATATTCTTGGTCTAATATGTAGGACACTTCTGAAGAGTCTGCATCCTTAATATTTAAGGCCACTACTGCTGCCTGCTCTTTAGGATTTAAAGGCCCATAGAGTTTGATGCCCTCGAGCTTTAAGGCTTCCTCTATAAAGTGCTTGCTAAGGTCTTCCTCGTGGCCTCTTATATTGTCTATTCCTCTTTCTAGTATATACTTGATACCGGCTCCAAGACCTATTAAGCCCGGTGCATTTTCAGTTCCCGATTCGTACTTATCAGGCAAAATTACCGGTTGAATTAGGGACTGGCTATCAGACCCTGTCCCCCCTTGGAAGATTTCAGATGGACTTAAGCCTTCTCTTATGATTAAAGCCCCTGTCCCTTGAGGTCCCAAAAGTCCCTTATGGCCCGGAAAGGCCATTAAATCTATATTCATCTTATCCATATCTATATTGTAGACCCCTGCCGACTGGGATGCATCTACCATATAGATTATATTATTAGCATGGGCGATTTTTCCGATTTCCTCTATGGGCATGATGGTTCCTGTCAGGTTGGATATGTGAGTAGTTAC
>CAZTEN010000065.1:0-2767 GCA_964612495.1 uncultured Tissierella sp.
GAACTTGATAATCTGGAAAAACAACCTTTCCTCGATGAAGAACAGTTTTACAGTACAGAGTATTATGAAGAGGATTTTATATCTTATCCACAAGTAAACTATAGCTTTATCCCTTCTAGTTTAAATTTAGCTGGATTTAGAAATCCCTTCTCTTCTGAAGAAGATGAAGCCTATGAAAGATACAAAGAAATCGAAGGACTAGAATAGGCAATGTAAAACTACATTGCCTATTCTTCCCGACTCTTAAATTGTCCATTGACTGTGAATTATTGCTACTAAATACCAAATTCCACTATCCTCTTCAAACACTAACTTTAAGCTAGACCAGTCCATTCCTTCATATTGTGCATCAAATCCTGTAAAATGAAACTCCACAAATTCACCATTTGTATAAACATCAGTTAAATTGTCTATACTATTGCCTTTCCCAATAAGGGTATTATTTCCTATTATGTGTGGATTCGCATAGTCTTCGTCATATACAAATTCATCATAGTAATCAGCAAAGGTCTTGTTGATAGGTTCTCCGGAGCCATCATAATTCCCCCAGGTATAAACAGTGGTATCAGTCATGAGATTTGATATCTGGTTGGCTGTAAATACCTGATCAGTACTTGTATCAATATAGGAATATGGAGTAAATCTAATACCCTTTACCGGATGAGCCATGGTTGCTAGCCCATTCATATCATCATCTTTTAAAAGCTCTACTGCTTCTAAAGCAGCTGTTAAATGACTAGTTGCCTGGGTTTGGGATGGAGTTTGCCCTTCAAGTTCCTCAATCCTATTATTCAGCTTATTTATCTCTTCTTGAAGTTTTTCATTTTCTGACTCCAAAGTAGCAATTATCTTATTCTTTGCCTGCAACTCCTCCTCTAAATCTGAATCATTTGCAGCCGTGCATGCTGACATCAAGGATAAGGTTAGGAGTATAGATATAGCCAAGGATATGTTTTTCAATCTCATAAGAATCCCTCCTGTTTTTATTTATACCCAATTTTAAAACTTGTATGTATATGATTAGCCCACCAGCCTAATAATAATTCATATTTAAAAAATATTGACACCTACAATTCATCATGCTATTATACAAAATAACAAAAGCTCGATAAAAGCAGAATAAACTCGAAAAGGATTTGGTGAAAAAAATGAATTGCGAGATAAAAGACGGAATACTTTATTTTGATGGATGTAATACTTTAGATTTAGCTAAAGAATACAAAACTCCACTATATATAATGTCGGAAACTGCAATAGTTGAAAAATGCCAAGAAATAGTAAATAGCTTTCTAGAAAAATACCACAATACAAGGGCTGCCTATGCTGCTAAGGCATTTCTTACTATTGGAATGTGTAAAATTATTGAAAGAGAAGGTCTTTGTCTGGATGTGGTTTCAGGCGGAGAACTTTATACAGCTATTAAGGCTGATTTTCCTGCTGAAAGGATTGAGTTCAATGGCAATAACAAGTCCATTGAAGAGCTTGAAATGGCAATAGATTATGGTATAGGAAGAATTATAGTAGATGGATTGGATGAACTTGATTTAATAGAAGCCATATGTAGAGAAAAAGGGAAAAAAACAGAGATACTCTATAGAATTACACCCGGAGTAAGAAGCGATAGCCATGACTATATTGTAACAGGAAAAAAGGATTCAAAATTCGGCATACCCCTATATAGCAACATCATATTCCCTGCTATTGAAAAGGCAATTAAGTCTGAATATGTTGATTTCTTAGGATTCCATTTCCATGTTGGCTCTCAGCTCCATGATAATGCTTCACACCTAGGTGCTCTTGATATAACTTTAAACCTAATAAAAGAAACTATAAGTAAATTTGACTTTACACTTAAAGAGCTTAATATAGGTGGAGGCTTTGGCATTCGATATACTGATAACGATAATAAAAAACCATATTCATACTTCTTAGACCCTATGATGGAAAAAATACAAAACTTCTCCCAATCCATGGGCATAGAAAGACCTGCTGTAGTAATAGAGCCTGGAAGAAGCATAGTTGGAGAAGCCGGACTTACCCTATACACAATTGGTACTATAAAGGATATTCCAGGTATTAGAAAGTATGTATCAGTAGATGGTGGGATGACTGATAATATTAGACCTGCACTATATCAGGCAGTCTATGAAGGTATGATAGCAAATAAGGCTGATATGCCAAGGAAAGAGACAGTAACCATCAGCGGTAAATGCTGTGAATCCGGGGACATACTCATTAAGGATATAAAGATTCCAAGCCCCGAAAGAGGGGATATATTTGCCATGTTCTCCACAGGTGCCTATTGCTATACCATGGCTAGTAATTACAACAGAAATAAGATTCCTGCAGTAGTCCTTGTTAAGGATGGCAAATCCCAACTTATGGTAAAAAGACAAAGCTATGATGATATTGTAATGAATGACTTAATTCCTGAACTTTAATTTTTTTAGGGCAGTCTACTAATATTTAGCAGACTGCCCTTTATTTAATATCTTTATTCCTTACAAACATCCACCCATTGACCCTTAGTTACATCCTGTAAATAATCCACATCGATTTTTAAGCATGTATTAGGCTCTCCAGCTGCAGGGTATACATGATCAAAGACCTTTAGAGACTGGTCTAAATAGATATCTAAATTTTTATTTAGTCCAAAAGGACATACTCCTCCTACAGGATGGCCAGTAGCTTCCATAAGTTCCTCCGGTCCAATGAACTTTGGCTTCTCGTGGAATTGGTCCTTAAATTTTCTATTGTCTATTTTCAC
>CAZTEN010000065.1:2777-4622 GCA_964612495.1 uncultured Tissierella sp.
TATTAGTACATCCCTTTCTTTAAGCCTTATTGCCATGGTCTTGGCAATTCTCGCCGGTTCAACACCTAGGGCATTTGCTGCTAGTTCTACCGTTGCAGTACTCTCTTTCATTTCTAGAACCTTTAAATCTAATTTATTTCTCTCTATTTGTTTCTTAACACTTTCTACTGTCATATCTTCAACTCCATATTAAGCTTGATAAAAGGCCTTATATGCCTTATAGGTTTCATATAAGTCTATCTTACTTACTAGCTCAACAGGGGCATGCATGCTTAACATAGGAGTACCACAGTCTACAACCTCTGCCCCCTTGTTAGCCAGAATATAGGCTATAGTACCTCCACCACCTTGATCTACCTTGCCAAGCTCCCCTACTTGCCAGCTTACATCATGTTTATTGAATACTTCCCTAACATGAACTAAAAATTCTGCATTTGCATCGTTTGAACCGGACTTCCCCCTGGAACCTGTATATTTGCTTATAGTAACTCCCTTACCAATAAAGGCACCATTTCTTTTATCAAGTACATCTGGAAAATTTGGATCGAAACCTGCAGTTACATCTCCTGATAAAACTTTGGAATTGCTTAATGCTCTTCTTAAATCTAAATGACTTGTTTTTCCCTGTAGATTAAGAAGCTCTGCCACAACATTCTCGAAGAAAGTAGATTCCATACCGGTATTACCCATAGATCCTACTTCTTCCTTGTCTACGAACAATCCTACAATAGTTTCCTCACTATTTTTAGCTTCGAATATAGCCTTAAGTGCTGAATATGAGCAAACTCTATCATCATGACCATGAGCTGATATCATACTTCTATCGATACCTACATCCCTTGCCTTTCCTGCAGGAACGATTTCGATCTCAGCTATAGTAAAATCTTCTTCTTCAATTCCATATCTTTCATTGAGAATACTAAGGATATTAAGCTTTACCTTTTCTTCTATCTCCTCATCTTTATATGGAATGCTTCCGATGATTACATTTAGACCTTCACCGGTTATCCCTTCTCCCATTTTCTTCTCCATCTGGTCCTTAGCAAGATGTGGTAAAAGGTCTGTAATATATAGTACAGGGTCCTTCTCATCCTCTCCGATTACAAGATTTACCTTTTCACCATTTTTCTTAAATAAGACTCCATGAAGAGCTAGTGGTATAGCAACCCATTGATATTTCTTTACTCCACCGTAATAATGAGTCTTTAACATCCCAATTCCGCCGTCTTCATATAAGGGATTAGCCTTAAGGTCCAATCTTGGAGCATCTAAATGGCTTCCTATAATTCTCATACCCTTATCAAGGCTCTTAGTACCTATGGAAAACAAAACCACACCTTTTCCCCTATTAATAGCATATATTTTATCATTAGCCTTAATCTCACCCCTAGCCATAATCTCCTCAAAGGATATATATCCATTAGCTAATGCCTGTTTTACTATTTCATCTGTGGATTCCCTTTCAGTTTTTCCCTTATCGAGAAATTCTTTATAGCCTTCTGCAAAATCCATTACCTTATCCAGGTCTCCATCTTTAAGCTGTTCCCAAGCATTATTAAATTTCTTAGTTAACTTTTTTTGCAATTCTTTTCCCTTTAATTCCTCTAACATTTAATCACTCCTACTTCTTTTATAATTCCAATTACCATATCTTTTAATAATACCCTATTAATACATTAATAATACTAAAAGAATTGATTTACTAATGATATCACCAATTACGATAGTTCTCAATATCTATTGTATATTTACTTTTGTTTTACACCCTTATCTAAGATGAATAAAATATAGAAATAGACTTTCTAATAAAAAACTATTGACTTTTTTTAAATATGGTATTAAGAT
>CAZTEN010000065.1:4632-8949 GCA_964612495.1 uncultured Tissierella sp.
GCAAATGAGCTACGTTTAAAATGAGCCCCAAAAGTATTGACTTTTTTTCAAAATAGTATTAAGATTGATTTTAATAAATAAATGCATTGACGGAAAGAAAGATATCCCATCTTGATTACAGCGAGCTGGAAAGGTGAAAGCCAGCATAAAGAAGATATGTAATATTCACTCCACAGCTGATTAGTTAAACGGTAATTCAAGTAGACGAATCCGAAGGCCCATCGTTACAGGGGATAAGACTGTTAGGTCTGATTGAGTGATGACATTGTCATAATTAGGGTGGTACCGCGGATTAATAATCTTTCGTCCCTATGAATATAGTTTAAGCTGTATTTATAGGAGCGAAAGTTTTTTTTATTTACGCAAGGCTAAAATCATATTTTTCGCAAAATTAAAGGAGGAAGTAAAATGAAAAAAGCAAAGATTAGTAAAATAATGGCAATAGGATTAGCAAAGTTTATTAACACTTACAGGTTGTAGTACTGGAGGTAATACAAATACTAATACAGATACAAGTTTAACAAATGGTGAAACAAAATATACAATAGGAATCAGCCAACTGGCAGAACACCCTGCTCTTGATGATGCAAGAAAAGGATTTGAAGATGGTTTAAAGGAATTAGGTGTAGAAGCTGAAATTCTATATCAAAATGCACAGGGGGACATTCCAAACACCATAGCAATTTCCCAAAAATTCGTTAAAGATGAGGTTGATTTAATATATGCAATAGCAACTCCTGCTGCACAAAGTGCTAAGCAAACTACAACAGAAATTCCAGTACTATTCAGTGCTGTTACCGATCCTGTTCAATCAGAAATAGTAGCAGATTGGGAAAATGTTGGCGGTAATGTTACAGGAACTTCTGATATGGCCGATGTTCAAGGACAGCTTAAGATGTTCAAAGAAATCGACCCAAGTATTGAAACCATAGGAATCATTTATAATACAAGTGAAGCAAATTCAGAGATTCAAATTGCAGATGTAAAAAAATATGCTCCTGAAGCAGGACTTACTGTAGAAACTATAGGAGTAAGCAATATCAATGAAATTCCACAAGCTCTTGACTCACTTCTTGGAAATGTAGATGCCCTTTATGTAATAAGCGATAATATGATTGCATCTTCAGTAGAGTTGGTTAACAAGAAACTTCTAGAAAACAATATGATTTCAGTTGGAGCCGAAGAATCCCAAGTTGGCGGAGGTATCCTTATTACTAACGGATTATCCTACTATGAATTGGGAAAGCAAACAGCTAGAATGGCAAAGGAAATTTTAGTAGATGGTAAAGATGTTTCATCTTTACCTGTTGGAAAGGCAGAAAAAACCACTAAAGTTGTAAATGAAAAGTCCCTTGAAGCTTTAGGACTTGATAAGAATCTTCCAATATTCAAAGATGCAACTATGGTAGGAAAATAACGAGTTTTATTTGATAATGGAGGTAAAGAAATGGATTTATTTGTAACATCCCTGGAACAGGGTTTAATATTTGCAATATTGGCAATGGGTGTTTTCATAACTTTCAGGATTTTAAACGTGGCTGATCTTTCCGCCGAGGGGACTTTCCCCTTCGGCGCATTTATCTTTGCAAGGTTTATTACAATGGGTTTTGATCCCATTCTTAGTACCATCCTGGCTTTTCTCTTCGGTACTCTAGCTGGACTTATGACTTCTACTCTATTCATTAAACTTAAGATTCAGCCTATTTTGGCGGGAATTCTTACTATGACCACTCTCTACTCCGTCAACCTTAGAATAAACGGAAAGTCAAATGTCCCGCTTTTTAGCTTTGATTCAGTTTTCAACCTAGGACAAACCTTAGTAATCCTCATTCTAGTAGTAATTGCTATAAAGCTTTTAATGGATTACTTCTTAAATACCGAAAAGGGTTATCTTTTAATAGCTACGGGAGATAACGAAACTTTGGTAAAGTCCTTGGGAGCCAGCTCCAACAAACTTAAGGTTATGGGCTTTATGTTGGCTAATGGCCTAGTTGCATTAAGTGGTGCTTTAATGGCACAGTATCAAGGCTTTGCTGAAATCACCATGGGTTCGGGTATAAGCGTTATAGCCTTAGCTTCTATAATTATTGGTGATACTTTTAAAAAGAATTCCAGCTTTATAAAGAATACTACAAGAGCTATATTTGGTGCAGTAGTATATAAGATAATGGGAGGAATCGCCATAGATTTAGGTCTTGCACCATCAGATTTAAAGGCAATCAGTGCAATAATAGTAATAGTATTTATAGCCTATAATAACTTAGCGGCAGGTTTCTTGGGTTTCAAAAAGAGAAAGGAAGGAGGTGATACTTTTGTTAAAAATAAAGAAGCTCTCAAAGAGTTTTAACATAGGAACGGAAAACGAAGTAAGTATCTTCAATGGGTTTAACCTGGATATTGAAGACCATAAATGTACAGCCATATTGGGGCCAAATGGATGCGGAAAGTCCACTCTTTTAAATATGATAGGTGGTAGTATTTTAAACGATGGCGGTGAGATTCTATTAAATGGTGAAGATATATCAAAGCTTAAGGAAGATAAGAGAGCTATTCATATAGGCAGAGTATATCAGGACCCTTCCATGGGAGTATCCCCTGCTCTAACAATCTTAGAAAATATGTCGCTTGCTGATAAAAAGGGAGAAAAATTCAGATTAAGAAAGCTAATAAAGAAGAACAATATTGACCGATATGTACAACTTCTAAAGTCATTAGACCTAGGTTTGGAATACAAGTTAAATACCAAGGTAAAGTTTTTATCAGGCGGACAAAGACAGTCACTATCCCTAATAATGGCGGCTATGAAACTTCCTGATCTCCTACTTCTAGATGAGCATACAGCAGCCTTGGATCCAAAGACATCTCATGTAATAATGAAGAAGACTAAAGACCTAATAGACAAATATCAGATAACTACCATAATGATATCCCACAATATGAGGGATGCCGTAGAATATTCCGACAGAATAGTAATGCTGGATAAGGGAAAGGTTGTATTTGATAAGCCAAGCAAGGAAACCTCTGAAGAAGAGTTAATTGAAATATATAAGGCTAAATTGATTCAAGATATAGCTTAAAACAGTGGAACAGTTTTCTTTTGTCCACAAAAAAACAGAAGACAATCATTTATGATCATCTTCTGTTTTTTATTTTCGCCTCATTATACTTCAAAGTTCATAGGGCGTTTCCTGATATACATAATAGTTTAGCCAATTAGAGAATAACAAGCTTGCATGACATCTCCATGTAAGCAGTGGGTCTTTAGAAGGATCATCATCAGGATAGTAATTTACTGGAATCTCTATAGGTTTACCTTCCCTAACATCTCTATCATACTCTGACTTTAAAGTCTCTGCATCATATTCGGCATGACCCGTTAAATAAATTTCTTTTCCATCCTTGGATATAACCATATAGACTCCACTTTCATCTGATTCAGATATGATTTCAAGGCTTTCTACCCTTTCTATATCCTTCCTCAAAATCTCAGTATGCCTAGAATGTGGTATCAAAAACTCATCATCAAAACCTCTAATAAGTTGTAAATCTCTATTATTTACAGTATGTTTAAATACTCCAAACATCTTCTTATCTAATGTATATTTTGGGATACCGTAATGATGATATAGTCCTGCCTGTGCTCCCCAGCATATATGAAGAGTAGATGTGACATTATCCTTTGTCCAATCCATTATTTCCTTAAGCTCATTCCAATAAGCTACATCTTCAAAATTCATAAGCTCGACAGGAGCTCCTGTGATGATAAACCCATCAAATCTTTGATTCTTAATATCATCAAAGGTCTTGTAGAAAGTACTAAGATATTCGCTGGAAACGTTCTTAGAATGATAGGTTTTAGAATGTAAAAGGGTAATATCTATTTGTAGCGGTGTATTTCCCAAGAGCCTCAGAAGTTGAACTTCCGTTGTCATCTTAGTTGGCATCAGATTTAAAATCCCAATCTTTAATGGTCTTATATCTTGAGATATAGCCCTACTCTCATTCATTATAAATATGTTTTCTTTTATTAATACCTCCGCAGCCGGAAGGTTATCTGGTATATTTAGTGGCACAATCTTACTCCTATTCTAGCGTCTTATTTAAGCATTATCAGGTCTACTATTGGTTCTCTAATTTTTTAATATTGTAGTTTAATTTATCATTTAGATAGAGTATTGTCAATAGATTTCAAAGCATTTTTCTGGGAAGAAGAGTTAATTGAAATATATAAGGCTAAATTGATTCAAGATATAGCTTAAAACAATCGAGTAGGAGGTAATTAATTATTTTAATTACCGTCCTCTCACACCACCAAGC
>CAZTEN010000066.1:0-8941 GCA_964612495.1 uncultured Tissierella sp.
ACTTTAAGGACAAAATGGCTGAGCATAATATAGATTTTCCAAATAACTTCAAAATACTAGAAGTTTGTAATCCGCAGAAGGCAAATGAGGTCTTATCAAAGCATCTAGAAGCAGGCTATTTTCTTCCTTGTAAAATGGTAGTATACGAGAATAAGGGAAAGATATTTATAGGGACTGCAAGACCTGAAATCCTTATTGGTATGATGGGGTATGATGATTTAGGGGATGTAGCATCTGAGGTTGAAAGAATTCTGATTGAAGCAATCGATGCAGCAGTATAGCAATAAAACCGAGATAAACTCGGTTTTATTGTTTTAATCATGCATTACCTATCCTAAGATATGGTTGTTTGTTAGTTTTAAAATATCTTCTATTTTCCCAAAGGCTAGAACAGTATCGTCTTTTTTGAATACATAATCTGCTTTTGGGGTTGACATAATCTTATCTCCATTTTTAACAATCAATATATTTATATGGTATTTTTTGCGGATATTAATAGTTTCTAGGCTTTTTCCTATCCAGTGTTCTAAAACTGGAAGCTCAAATATGGAATATTCATCAGATACTTCAAAGTAATCAATAACATTGTTTAAGCTGCACCTTATGGCTAGTTTTTCTGCCAAGTCCTTATCAGGATAAACGACTTGATCGGCTCCGTTTCTCAGTAAAAATTTTGCTTGAATATCTCTGCTGGCTTTCGATATTACATGCTTAGCCCCCAAATCCTTTAGAAGTGCCGTGATTTCTAATGATGCTTGAAAGGTATCCCCTATAGTTACAAAGCAGATATCAAAATTTCCTACTCCCAGGGCTCTTAAGACTTCTTCCTTTGTGCAATCTCCAATCTGTGCATCAGGAACTAAATGAGACATTTCTTCCACAATTGGCTCATCCTTATCGACTATCATAACATCGTTTTTTAATTCTACCAATTTAAGGGCTAGGTGGCGTCCAAAAGCTCCCATCCCTATTATTAATATTGATTTCATAATTACCCCCCTTTTTAAACTACTTTTATTAACCTATTAGTATTTTCTCAATAGGCCTTGATAGATGAACCTTATCTTTCCTCTCAGATAATGAAGCTACTAAGGATAAAACCCCCACTTTCCCTGCATACATAAATAAGGAAATAATTAATTTGGATATCCCATTTGATAAATTAGGTGTGACACCCATGGTAAGTCCCACTGTACTTAGGGCAGAAAAAACTTCAAATAATATTTGCTTTAAGGTAAATCCCTCCAATGCACAAATCATTAATACTCCTAATAATGCTGTGCTCATATATAATATTGCTATTGAACTAGCTTTTTTTAATGAGTCTTCTTCAAGCCTTCTCTTAAAAACTGTTATGTCATTTAAAGATTTTGCATAAGAAAAAGCACAAGCAAGCAATACAACTAAAGTTGTAGTTTTAATCCCCCCAGTTGTAGACCCCGGGCTACCACCAATTACCATAAGCATTATGGTTAGAAGGGACCCACTTTCAGATAAGGCCCTTTGATCTATGGTATTAAAGCCTGCTGTTCTTGGAGTTACAGCTTGAAAGTATGATGCTAAAATCCTCTCATATGTGCTTAAACCAACCATACTATAATCTGCTTCAAATATATAGAATAAAAGAGTAGCACCTACAATTAATATTAAAGTGGTTGTTAATACAATCTTAGATTGCAAACTATACTTTTTAAGGTTTGTTTTATTTTCAAGTACATCATCCCAAACTAAAAATCCTAATCCACCTATAACTATTAGTGAACCAATTGTAAAATTTACCGTAAAGTCTCCAACATATCTGGTAAAGGACCCGAATTGTCCATATTTTCCCATGATATCGAATCCTGCATTACACAATGCCGATATAGAATGGAAAACTCCATTATATAAACCTTCACCAAGGCCCATTTCCGGTGCAAATCTACTTGTGAGAATCAGCGCTCCAATGCCTTCTATAATAAAGGTCCTTTTAATAATCTTTCTTACTAAACGTACAACCCCTCCAATGTTAAATGTATTAGAGCATTCCATTATCAATCTACGCTCTTTTAAACCTATTCTTCTCCTAAGAAATATGGATATCAATGTAACAATAGTCATGAATCCTAAACCACCTACTTGAATTAGGGATATAATTACTATCTGTCCAAATAGAGACCAATGATTAAAAGTATCATATACTATCAGGCCTGTAACACAAAAGGCTGAAGAAGATGTAAATAGGGCATCGATAAAAGGTGTAGAATTACCAGCTCTGCTGGAAACCGGAAGCATTAATAACAATGTTCCTATTAATATAAGAATCATGGTTACTAATACAATTACTTGAGTATAACTTAGTTTAATTCCTCTAATTATCATCATCTTATCCCCCTATTGGTGTGATTTAATATAACGAGTTGGTGTGTGGTAATCACCCACCTCGTTTCAGTGGTGTGATGAAATTGCTACGCAATTTCTTCCATTACTTAAATAAAAATAGAGCCATAGAGATAATGTTAATGTCGCTGCCGAATAAATAAGGAATATGATTATCTTCATAAATCTTCTTGTTATATGAATAATTGCATATAGCCACGTATTTTTCAACTCCAAGGATCTTTGAACATATTGCACATAGGGTCATATTATCGAAATCAGAATCCCCAGCTGCGATTAAATACTTATATTTCATTGTTGTATCAAGACTATTTATTTCTTGTAAAAATACACAATTCAAATTCTTTTCCTTGAATAAATCTTCTAATACCTCTTTATCAAAATATTTATTTGTGAATAATAAAGCGTTATCTCCGATTGTAAAGTTTGATTCATTTACAATTTCTAAGTCTGGAAATACCTTATCAAAAACTACATCTATTAACTTATAACCTAATGCTACTATTATAATAAAGGATATAATCAAAATAAAATCCATATAAATCCCTCCTGTAACTATATACTACCAGCTAGGGTATAAATTTGATGTTAAGATTTTCGTGAAAGCATTAAGATTGTATAAGCAAAACACATATATTTACATATGTGATTATGTGGTATAATTCCATTATAACGAGGTGAAGATATCCCCACTTCTTAAACGATAAAATCGCTGCAATGGTGTGAAGTAATTGCTACGCAATTACCTCTGATATTTAAAGCAGGATTTTAACGACAAGTAATATATAAGGTCTGGGCCAATTATGAAGATAAAAGATAATAGCAAAAATATAATAAAAAACTCACTAAAAGTAATTTTCATATGTCTTGCGGCTACTATTCTATCAATTATTCTCCAGAGATCAGGAATTGGAAAAGATAATACAATTATGGTCTTTCTAGTTGGCGTATTGATTGTATCTACAACGACTAGCGGATATATATACGGATCAATCTCCGCCGTATTAAGTGTAATACTCATTAACTACTTTCTAACAGACCCCATTAGGAGCTTTGCTATACATGACACCCAAGACCTAATTCTAATATTGTTCTTCTTAATTGCCTCCTTGATAACCGGTACTATTACTTCAAAGCTGCGTTATCAGACTATAGTCGCAACTCGTAATGAACGAACTGCAAACCTCCTCTATGATTTGACTAAAGGATTTTTGTTAGTAACAGGTAAGGATAACATAGTAAACAGGGGTATTAAATATATAAATGAGTATATTGGCTATGATTGCTATGTAAAGTTAGATTCTGAGGATAAAATTTACAGTTCTCCAAATCTAGCTGATTATAAGGATGTATGCAAGGATGACCTATATCGAATACCTATTAAGGGCTTGTCTAATAAGATAGGCACTTTGGAGATTTTTAACAACAAAGATCTTATCAGCCCTGAAAACGAAATGTTGATAAAGGCTATAGCCTATCAAATGGCATCTGTATTAGATAGAGAATTTATATATAACGAGAGAGAAAAAATTAGGGTATCAATGGAAAGCGAGCACCTAAAGAGCACCTTATTAAGAAGCATATCCCATGACTTAAAAACACCTCTGACAGGAATAAAGGGTGCCAGTGAATTGATTGTAGAAGGCTATGATAAATTAGATAGTCTTGAAATGAAGAAGCTTGCACTGGATATTAATGAGGAAGCATCTTGGTTGATAAATACAGTACAAAACATTCTAGATATGACTCGTATATCTGAGGGAAAACTAACCCTTAATAAGGATTATGAGGCTGTTGATGATATAATTAATCAAGCCATTGCCCATGTCAAGCAATTGATTTCAACTAATAGGCTTCATATAACTTATCCTGATGATATTGTGTTGTTGAATGTTGATGGTCGGCTAATAGTACAGGTCCTAGTTAATCTCTTAGATAATGCATATAAGCATTCTAAAGAGAATTCTCCTATATATTTAAAGGTATATAGAATGGATAAAAAGGTAGTTTTTGAAGTTATTGATGAAGGGGAAGGTATTGATTCTGATGTAATTGAGCATATGTTTGAAGGATTTACAACTAAGATAAAGAATGCAGCAGATTCAAGAGTTGGAGTAGGTTTAGGGCTTTCCATATGCAAGGCCATTGTAAGTGCTCATAATGGTAGTATATCCGGCGAAAACAGAAATTCAGGAGGAGCAATATTTAGAGTAGACCTTCCTGTTTCTTTGGAGGAATAGATGACTTATAAAATTTTGATTATTGAAGATGACAAAAAAATAGTAAATTTTATGTCAATGGCATTGAGGGCAAAAGGTTATCAAATTATTGCTGCCCATAATGGCAATGAAGGTATATTGACATTTTGTACTGAAAATCCTGATATAGTCTTATTGGACTTAGGACTACCGGATATGGATGGGATTAAGATTATTGAAGAAATACGTGAAGTCTCAGAAATACCAATAATAGTGGTTTCTGCTAGAGAACAGGATCAGGATAAAATTGAGGCTCTGGATAAGGGTGCAAATGATTATGTTACTAAGCCATTTTCAATGGGAGAGCTATTGGCTCGCGTACGTGTAATGGAAAGGCTATTGGAAAAGGGTAATTCTCATTTACCTGAAAAGGTATATAAAAATAAGTATTTGACAGTTGATACAGACAAGCACAAAATCCTTGTTGATGACAAAGAGGTTCATTTAACCCCCATTGAATATAAGTTGTTGGTCGTCCTTATTTCAAATAGGGGAAAGGTTATAACTCATAACCAAATATCCAAAGAAGTTTGGGGATATGGAGAAACTGGTGATTCTAAAAACATCCGAGTTTTTATGGCAAGTCTAAGAAGAAAAATTGAAAAAGACCCATCTAGCCCAAAATTCATCTTAACCGAAATTGGAATAGGATATAGGTTTACAGAAGATTAAGTGTCAAGCATTCTAAGAATCTGTAAATCTAAATTCCTTCTAAAATCTTCATTAGCCTGGTGACTTCTTTTTTTAAATTTGGAGTATATCTTATTTTCACGTCTAAGCTTCTGATTAAGATGCCTTCGATTTAGTATTCCGTCAATATTGTCCTTACTTATTAGCCAATTCTATTGATATATCCACAACCGGACAACCATCTGCGTCAACAAATATTACCAAAACAACACCTCCCTATATATTTTCCTTGTTACAGCAAATCATCTTTTTCTTCTAAATCATCTTCTCTGAAACATCTAATCAAATCATTAAGCTCCTTTAAATAATATCAATGTATAAGGAAATTACCTCTGATATTTAAAAAATGTGATGTATAATTCTATTTTGAGCTCGGTACATATGGTATAATTTTACCTGCTAAATTTGCAACAGGCATGGTTTGTAGAATCACTTTTCCTGGACCTGTTAATTTAACTAAAAATAAGCCTTCTCCTCCAAACATCACATTCTTAATACCCTTAATAGTTTCAATCTCATATCTTAAACTCTCTTCGAATAGAAAAACATGCCCTTGATCTACTAGCATTGATTCACCTGGATTTAAATTGTACTCAATTAGGGAACCATCAGCTTCTAAAAACAAGTTTCCTCTGCCAGAAAACTTCTGAAGAATGAATCCTTCTCCACCTAGTAATCCAGCACTAAATTTTTTAGTAAATACAGTTTCCATTTTCACTGTTGTTTCCGATGCTAAAAACGCGTTCTTTTGAGTAATAAGTGTCTTATCACCAATATCAAATGACATTATTTTCCCAGGTAATGATGAAGCAAAAGCTATTTCTATATTATCCTTATTTGCTCTATATACATTTCTAAACATTCCTTCACCTGTAAGCGCCCTGGCTAACCCCTTCATTAATCCACCACCAGTTGATGTTTCAACACTAAATCCCTCAGACATCCAACTTAGATTGCCAGCAGATGTAACTATTTCTTCTCCCCTATTTAATATACATCTTAATACAGGGTACTCTCCCTCAATATTAAATTTCATTATTACCCCTCCATTTTTTATTCTATTTCTATCTAATAAAAGTTCTTATTAACATATGATTTCATCCACACATTTAATATATCTCTTGTAACTTCAACCGAGCTGTGTGTGGGCCAACGTAGGAATTCTGTTACTTTTTCATTACTAGTCCAATTAGTAAATGCAGCTTGAACATCATCCTCTGTAAATTTTCTTAATATGAGTCTTTCTGTTTCTATTTTAACTGTACCTAAATGATTCATTCATTAGCCCTCCCATATTTTAAAATTCTAGAAGTATCCACCATGTTCCCATTAAGATCAAACTTCTGCTTATTTTGCAACTCTGTAAACGTCAAGTAGTATTGCCTGTGGCTTTTACATATTAGGGCTGCCAAGAATAATTAAGGTAAATCCATTTATTATGTATGAACTAAATAATAAAAACAAGCTTAGAATAATTAGGACAATAGACCTATATGTATCAGAATTAGGGATAAATAATGTTATAATCATTACAGCTACAAATAATTGATGGCCAAGTCGGTACCATAGTGTTGGTGTTATTTCTAATATATCTCCATCTTTAACCACTATTTCATTGCTCTTAACTCCAAATTGAGTTACTTTTAAATGAACTATTTCATCTGGAAAACTGACATCTATCTGTTGATTATGTGAAATACTAGCAACTTTTTCACCATTAACTTTTATTTGAATTTTTGAAGCCATACCTTGCCAACCTGTTCTTCTTTTAATTGTAATTGCCATAGGATTACCTCCTTTCATTACTAGTAATACCCCTTATTTTACAACTATCTCCTTCTAATTCCATTTACAAGTCTATAGATTTCACACCCAAGTAATAAGCCTCCAATTAAAGTTATCTCTGTTAAGCTTTGACCTATGAACTTAGGAAATGATATTGGTATGAGATAATAAATAAAAAAAATAAATGACATCAACAAAGAAGGAATTCCTATAGTTATTAATTCAAGTATAATAGTTTTTTTAGAGCCTTTAGGTCTTCCACCAAGAAAAGCAATAAGTCCACCAAGCACAATATAACCTATAGCTTTTGTAAAAAAAGCTGCAAAATGATATTGAAACATAAATGTTCTACTAACCTTTTCCTCAAAATACATTGATAGAAATAACACACCTATCATAAAAATATAGAATACAACAGTTATAATACTCGCTTTAACATAAAGCCTTGTATTTTTCATTGCAATCCCCCCAATCCAATAACAATTTTCTACTTCGCCCAATAAAATATTCCCCTTGCCATTAAAAACTTCTTTATAAGCTCAGAAAGTAAAGTTATGACAAATAAATCTTCTATAGTTACCGATAATATAAATTATATGTCTTAATTCCAATAATTCAAATCACTATAAAACGAAATATGTCTGGTACTGAAGTTGACATTAATATTCTTCTTTCCAGTCAAGTGATAATTAATGATTAGTAGGGTTTGATATAGGTGTATTATATTTCTCCCAATCTCCACCACCAATTTTTTCCCAATAATCGCCCGTTTGTTTATCGAAAATTCTAAAATAATCAGTAACAATCATTATATGTTCGTAACGGTTATCGTTTTTTGCTTCAACAACCTTATAATTATTAGTCTTCAAACCCTCAGAAATGACCCAAGAACTAATAATAATACATACACCTAAAAAGATAATCGAGAATGCCTGTAAATTCTTATTCATTTAACTCTTCCCCCTTCTATTTTGAACTTCTATATTTTACTACAATAACCCAAACTCTTTGTTGAACTATTTTTCCTCTTTAGCAGAATAAAAAAAAATAAGTTTTTTGCCAACTTATATAGCTTATAAGGTGAACATAAATCTACAATAACGTCTTAAATGGTATTAAATTCATTTCCCTTCATTCTTCCGCCTCCAAAATTTGATGATAATATCTAAAATTAGGGTGCTTTCAACGAATTATCCTTATTATTGAATCATATACAAAAGCGTATTCTATCATGGTTGTTATAAAACAGAGCATTATAAACAAGCCTAATTTAAATTCCCCCATTCGGTCTCTGAGGTATTCTCCTCTAAATAGAGAAAAAAGATTAGGGGTAAGGGTAAATCTTATAGATTCATTAATATCATCTATATCTTTAAATATCATACGAAAATAGAATTTATATACTGTAAATGAATTAATTATTATGATAATTAAGAGTATTATTAGTTCCAACATCACCTTAGCTCCTTTTCAATCCACATAATTACTACTTAACACTTGAATAATTGTTTATACAACCCTTTCATTTCCCATAGCCTGGTAGTCACGATACTTGCCATTACTAAAACTTACAGACATCACATCAATATTATGCTAAGACGGTAAAACAAAAAATAAGCATTAAACCTTTATTCTGATAATCTATTTTTATATAAAAATAAATTAATTGTATTTAATACGATGGTTACAATTATTAGAACTGCTGATACAAAAACTAGAGTTCCTGTTGTATCCATAAGAGCAGACCAGTCTTCAATCACAACTAGGTAATGACTTAAATATCAGAGGTAATTGCCTAGCAATTACTTCACACCATTGCAACGAGGTGG
>CAZTEN010000067.1:0-3766 GCA_964612495.1 uncultured Tissierella sp.
TATCAAATCCTGAAAGCAAGAAAGATGAGATTCTAAGGCTTACACAGCTAATGGACAGCATAGGGGGATGGGAGCTGGAAGCAGAGGCGAAGAATATTCTTACAAAACTTGGAATAAATGATTTTGACGCACTAGTTGATAATCTTTCCGGCGGTCAGAAAAAGAGAGTAGCCTTAGCCTCAGCACTAATAAATCCATCTGATTTATTGATATTGGATGAACCCACAAACCATTTAGATAATGAAACTATAGATTGGTTGGAGGCTTATCTTTCTAGGAGAAAGGGGGCCCTTTTAATGATTACCCATGATAGATACTTCTTGGATAGAGTAGTAAATGAAATAATTGAACTGGATGGGGGAAGTATCTATTCATATAAAGGTAATTATAGCTACTTCTTAGAGAAAAAATTCGAAAGAGAAGAAAGCATCATTGCCTCTGAATTAAAGAGACAAAACCTATATAGAAGAGAGCTGGCTTGGATGAGGCAAGGTGCTCAAGCCAGATCTACTAAACAGAAGGCTAGGATAGAGAGATTTCATGACATAGAAAATAGTGCAAGCAATCTAAGTAAAGATAGAATTGAGATATCCGTTGCAAGTTCAAGATTAGGTAAAAAGGTAATCGAAATAAAAAATATCTCCAAGTCATATGGAGATTTAGAACTTATTAAGGATTTCACCTATACCGTCCTTAGGGATGATAGAGTAGGAATCTTAGGCTCAAATGGTCTAGGTAAATCTACCTTATTGAAGATTTTTTCAGGAGAAATAAGGCCTGATAAGGGAACTGTAGAAATAGGAGAAACCGTCAAATTAGGAGTCTTTTCACAGGAAACAACCCATCTTGATGATGCTCAGAGGGCAATAGATTATATTAAGGACGGGGGAGAATTTGTCACGACTGCAGATGGAACTAAGATATCAGCATCCCAGATGTTAGAAAAGTTTCTCTTTCCGCCGGACCTTCAATGGACTCCAATCGGAAGGCTTTCTGGCGGTGAGAAGAGAAGACTTCATCTATTAAGGACCCTTATGGAATCACCAAATGTACTTTTATTAGACGAGCCAACTAATGACTTGGATATTCAGACGCTTACTATACTTGAGGAATATATTGAAGACTTTCAAGGGGCTGTAATTATCGTATCCCATGATAGATACCTATTGGATAAAATAGTTGATAAGGTATTTGTCTTTGAGGGCAATGGACAAATTATGGGCTATACAGGAAATTACTCCTATTTTAAGGAACAAATTATTAAAGAAGAAGAGCCAAAGGAGAAGGTAGAAAAGAAGGAAAGAGTAAAGCAAGTCCCGCAAAAACTGAAATTCTCCTATAATGAACAAAGAGAATGGGACACAATAGATAATGATGTCAAAGAATTAGAAGCTAGTATAGCAACCATTGAAAAGGAAATGGAAGCATCAGCAAGCCAATATACAAAGCTAGAAGACCTCATGAAGAAGAAGGAAGAAGTAGAAGCCAGACTTGAAGAGAAAATGGAGAGATGGCTATATTTATCGGAATTAGATGAAAAGATTAAAAGTCAGTGAACAAAATAGATGTCATTCCGAGCATAAGTCTAGGAATCTCCGTTCAATAATGAATTGTGAATTGTAATTAAAGGAAGTGGTTATTTGAAAAAATTAGTTTTAGCAGAAAAACCGTCTGTAGCTAGGGATATCGCTAGGGTTTTACAGTGCAATAAAAAAGGCAATGGATTCTTAGAAGGGGATAAATACCTGGTAACTTGGGCATTGGGACATTTAGTTACATTGGCTGATCCTGAGGAATATAGTGAAAAATATAAAACTTGGAGCATGGAGGATTTGCCTATGCTACCGGATCAAATGAAGCTAGTAATTATCAGGCAAAGTGGGAAACAGTACAATACCGTAAAAACTCAACTTAATAGAAAAGATGTAAATGAAATAATCATTGCTACTGATGCAGGTCGTGAAGGGGAGTTAGTGGCTAGATGGATAATTGAAAAATCTAATGTTAAAAAGCCCATAAAAAGGCTTTGGATTTCTTCGGTTACTGATAAAGCTATAAAAGATGGTTTTAATAACCTAAAGGATGGGAAAGCATATGAAAATCTATATGAAGCAGCCCAGGGAAGAGCTGAAGCCGATTGGTTAGTGGGAATCAATGCAACTAGGGCATTAACAGTAAAGTATAATTCCCAGCTTTCCTGTGGCAGAGTACAGACCCCTACCCTAGCCTTAATTGCAAATAGAGAAGAGGAGATAAAGAATTTTAAGCCAAGAGATTATTATGGAATAGTGGCTTACACCAAAGAGGTCAACCTAACTTGGCAGCATGGTAAAAATAAAGAAACTAGGACATTTGATAAGTTCTTAGTAGAAAAAACCATATCCTCTATTAAAAATAAAATTTGCAATATAGTGGATGTAGAGAAGAGTTTAAAGAAGACCTACTCCCCTAGGCTTTACGATTTGACTGAGCTTCAAAGGGATGCTAATAGATTCTTTGGATTCTCAGCTAAGGAAACCTTGTCTTTAATGCAGAGGCTTTATGAAAATTATAAGCTTTTAACCTATCCAAGAACGGATTCTAGATATTTAACAGACGATATAGTACCTACTTTAAAAGACAGGCTAAAAGCAGTCAATGTAGGTTCATACTCAAAATATGTATCCATGCTCCTGA
This sequence comes from uncultured Tissierella sp., assembly GCA_964612495.1. Lineage (GTDB taxonomy): Bacteria > Bacillota > Clostridia > Tissierellales > Tissierellaceae > Tissierella_B. The sequence continues at coordinate 2,677 of CAZTEN010000067.1, forward strand.
AAACTGAAATTAAGGGAAATAAATCTTTTGTAGACAATTCAAAGGTAACAGATCACCATGCCATCATTCCTACTGAAGAAAAGGTTGTGCTTTCAGACCTTAGTAACAATGAGAGGAAGATATTCGATTTGGTAGTAAAAAGGTTTCTAGCCGTATTATATCCCCCTTTTGAGTACGAACAAACTACTATTAAGGCTAAAATAGGAGATGAGAACTTTATAGCCAGAGGGAAGAGAGTTATAAAGGAAGGCTACAGAGAAATTTACTCTAATGATGATGAAGATGATAACCAGGATGATATTAAAGAACAAAAGCTACCATTGATCAATAAGGGAGATGTTCTTAATATAATATCGATAAAAGAGACTAGCGGCAGGACTTCACCTCCACCATATTTCAATGAGGGTACCCTTCTGTCAGCTATGGAAAATCCAGCAAAATATATGGAGAATAAAGACAGTGAACTTTCAAAGATACTCAAGGATACAGGCGGTATAGGTACAGTTGCAACTAGAGCAGATATTATAGAAAAGCTATTTAAGACCTTTCTTATTGAAAACAGGGGAAAGGATATTGTCATAACCGGAAAGGGTAAACAACTTTTGGAATTAGTACCGGAAGACCTTAAATCCCCATATTTAACGGCTGAATGGGAGAAAAAGCTGAATCTGATTTCCCAAGGCAAGTTAAGTAGAAAATCTTTTTTAGATGAGACTAGAAAGTATACTAAGGAAATTATACATGAGATAAAGACAATGGAAGAGACTTTTAGACATGACAACGTGACTAGGACCAAGTGCCCTGAATGTGGAAAATTTATGTTGGAGGTAAAGGGCAAGAAGGGTAAAATGCTTGTTTGTCAGGATAGGGAGTGTGGCCATAGAAAAACCATATCCAAAACAACAAATGCCAGATGCCCAAATTGTCATAAAAAGCTAGAACTAAAAGGTGAAGGTGATGGTCAGATATTTGCATGTTCTTGTGGTTATAGAGAAAAACTTTCTGCCTTTGAAGAGAGAAGGAAAAATGAAAAGAATAAGGTAGATAAGAAGGATCTGATGAAGTACATCCTGCCACAGGATTTGAAGTC
>CAZTEN010000067.1:3776-8902 GCA_964612495.1 uncultured Tissierella sp.
ATAAGAAGGATGTAGCTAAGTTTATGAAGGACCAAAAGAAAGAAGCCGAAACTCTAAACACAGACCTAGCAGATGCATTGTCAAAATTGAAATTAAAATGATATAGTATGTTACTTAAATTATTATAAATGAATAATTATAAACTTTAGGTAAAAATTAAAATAAATAAGATATATTAATAATAATGTGGTAGAATATAGATAATAAAAATAAAGTAGGTGTATTATGATAAGATTAGGTGAAGTTCAAACTTTACAGATAAAGCGATTTACATCTGTAGGAGCATTTTTGAATGAAGTAGATCCTGAGGGTGAAGATATATTACTTCCTAAGGCTCAAGTGCCTGAGGGAGCAGAAGTAGATGATGAAATTGAGGTAATGATTTATAGGGATTCCAAGGATAGGATTATAGCTACTACTAATAGGGCGAAATTGACAGTAGGACAAATGGGCCATCTAATGGTGGTAAGTCAGTCTAAAATAGGTTCATTTCTTGACTGGGGTCTAGAAAAGGATTTATTTTTGCCATTTAGTGAAACAGTTGGACATATAGAAAAGGGCAAGGAATATCTTGTAGCAGTATATTTAGATAAAAGCGACAGATTGGCAGCAACCATGAAGGTTAAGAAGATGCTTAGTACAGATTCTCCATATAAGGAAAACGACAAGACTAAGGGAACAATCTACAGCATCAATAGAGATATTGGTGCCTTTGTAGCCGTAGATAATAAATATGATGGATTAATACCTAAGAGAGAACTTCTGGGAGCCTATGAAGTAGGAGAGATAATAGAAGTTAGAGTGAATAAGGTTCTTGAAGATGGAAAACTGGATTTAAGCCTAAGAGATAGAGGCTATGTACAAATGGATGAAGATGCCAATATCATTAAGTCTAAAATGAAGGAAAAGGGAGGAAGCCTTAACCTAAATGATAAGTCTTCACCTGAAAGAATTGAAAGAGAGCTTTCAATGAGTAAATCTGCGTTTAAAAGGGCTATAGGAAGACTATATAAGGATGGAATCATTGAAATCACTGAAAAGGGCATCCAATTTAAGAAATAGAATCAATTAGTGTGGGATAAAATATTTTTTAGCTATAAAGCTATATTTAGCTTTATATAGATTAACAATTCAATATTGGGAGGAGTATAAATGGCTAAGATAATTATAAAAAATGATTTGCTAGAGATGTTTCTTTATATGTGGGACTCTATAGCACAAAGACAAAAAATAAGTGAAAGCGTCTTATTTGAAGTAGCTGACCACAAGGATATGAAATATCTTTATGATGAGGATTTTTCAAAGGATTCACTTCGTAAGGTATTATCAGCTATCTCCAATAGAGAGCTTCTAAACAAAACTACAAAAAAGGAAAGCAGATTCTGGAATAACAACATGTGGATGCTTGAAGATATGGAATTTACAAACAGCATGATAAAACCAGTTAAGCAACTTAACCTTGATGACTTAAGAGATAAGCTATCAAAGGATGAATATCAAGTAATTTTTATACCGGGACATATTGATGAGTACTATATAGACGGCAATAAGCTAGTAATTAACTACTTTAAAATAATGACCGATATGGTTGGCGGCACACCAGCAAAAATTGGAGATAAGCCACTTAAGGAATACATAGAAGAAAAATTACTTAGTATATGACATAATGGGAACAGCCTTAGTGGTAAGATAACTAATTTAAAATCAATATACAATTGACGCCCTTATATGCTAAAATATAAAATGCATGTAAGGACGTTTTTTCTTGATTGAATTTACTGGAGGATTAAATGACATTATTAAAAGACAAAGTATTCTATAAATCCCTATTTGCCATAGCAATACCAATAGCATTGCAGAACCTTATAACATCATCATTAAATATGGTTGATACATTGATGATAAGTAGCTTGGGGCAGGCTAGCATTGCTGCTGTTGGATTAGCTAATCAGGTATTCTTCTTTTACATTCTTCTTACCTTTGGCATTAATAGTGGGTCTTCCATATTTATAGCCCAATACTGGGGCAAGGATGATGTGCGAAGCATCAGAAGGATATTGGGATTGGCACTATCCATAAGTACAGTTATTGGTATAATCTTTACTATAGTTGCTTTCTTTTTCCCCAAGTTTCTAATGAGCCTTTTAATACAGGAGCAGGAAGTAATTGAGATTGGTGCTAAGTATTTAAGAATAGTATCCTTATCATATATAGTAACAGCTATAAGCTTCGCATATAGTGTTGCTTTAAGGACAACTGGAAACCCTGATATACCAATGAAGATATCTGCTATATCCTTCGTAACTAATACGGTATTTAACTACATATTAATATTTGGAAAGTTAGGAATAGCCCCTATGGGTGTTGCTGGAGCAGCTTGGGGTACAGTAATAGCTAGGTTTATTGAAATAGGAATTACTCTATATGCTGTCTATGCTGCAAAAGGACCTTTAGCAGCTAAGATAAAAGACCTCTTTGGTTGGACCAAAGAATTTTACATTAAATATATAAAAACTACTTATCCTGTAATTCTTGCAGAAGGTGCCTGGTCCTTAGGACAAGTAATGTACTCTATTGCATATGCTAAATTAGGGGAGGAGGCTACAGCTGCAGTGCAATTGACTAATACAATTCAAAATATTTTTTTTGTGTTAATAAGAGGTATAGCTAATTCCTGCACCGTTATGGTTGGAAAAAAAATAGGCAGTGGAGAAGAAGCAGAAGCCTATGAATATGCAAAGAAATTTATATATATAGCAATATTTTTTGGACTTGTATTGGGAGCAATAATGGCATTAACACCTAAGTTCACATTGATGTTCTTTAAAGGTCTTAAACCTGGCTTATATGATGTATCATATAAGCTATTAGTAGTCATGGGATTGACCTTTGTAATTCGGGTGTTTAACTCAACGGCCATAGTTGGGGTATTAAGAGGCGGTGGAGATACTACATTTGGAATGGTATTAGATATTTGCTCTGTATGGATTGTGGGAGTACCCCTTGCATTTATAGGAGCATTAGTTTTTAAATTGCCGGTGCACTATCTGCTTTTACTAATAACATTGGAGGAAGTCATAAAAGTAGTAGTTACAATACCACGAATGCTATCAAAGAAGTGGATTAAAAATATAACTTAAGTAAATTCCCTAAATAAGGGTAAAATATATAAAATAAAAGGAGAAATGAAAATGGCAGGAAATAAAGTAATTTGTACAAAAAATAACGTTGATTATTCATCAATAAGAAAGGCTATGAGCTCCGGTGCTAGAACCGTAGAAGAATTAGTTGAAATGGTAGGAGTATGTACTGAATGTGAAGGCTGCAAGAGTGAGCTGGAAGGCATATTAAGTTCAGTCTGTGGATGTAAAAAGGCATCTTTAAAAGCAGTTATAGATGCAGTAAAAAACGGCGCTGATACTGTAGATAAGGTTGGTCAAGTAACAGGTGCAGGAACAGGAGTAGATGAAGAAACCGGAGAAGAATGCGGTAGATGTAAGGTTCTTATCCAAAATATAATCGAACTAGGTAGATAGAGTAAATATCCTGAATTCAGGGAGGATAATATGGATTTTAAGGTTGGAGAAATATTAGAGGGTGAGATAATAGATTTCACCCATGAAGGCAATGGAGTAATGAAAAAGGACAACTTTGCTTTCTTTGTACCAGGTGGAATTATTGGAGACAAAGTTGAAATAAAGATAACTGAATTGAAGAAGCACTATGGGACAGGCTCAATTATTAAGGTAATTGAGCCTTCTTCAGATAGGGCAAATGATGATATCGTAAGCTTTAGCGGAGAGATTCCACTAATTAACTATAACTATAGCAAGCAATTGGAATGGAAAAGACATAAGGTAAAGATGGATTTATTGAAATTCGCAACTCTACTAGATATTGAAGTAAAAGATACCTTAGGAATGGAACATCCATATAGGTATAGGAATCATATGCAAATACCTGTAGGCAATAGGAAGGGTAAGGCTGTTCTAGGTTTCTTTGAAAAAGGAAGCCATAATATTGTAGATATGGATGGCAGCATTCTTCAACCTGAAATAGGGGATGAAATCCTAGATACTATTAGACAATGGGTAGAAAAATATAATATAAGTCCTTATGATAGACGCACCAATAAAGGAATATTAAGACATATAGGTATCAGAACTAACAAGGATAATCAGGCTATGGTAATAATGGTAACAGCTACTGACAATCTTCCAAATAGTAAAGAATTGATAAATGTACTTAAAAGTAATGAAGGTATAGTAAGTATTTATCATAATATCAATAATCAGAAATCAGCACCAACCTATGGCAGAAAATATATAAAGCTTTATGGAGAGGATAGACTAGTTGATTACCTAGGAAATTTCAAGTTCAGCATTTCGCCAAATTCCTTCTTCCAGGTAAATAGAAGTCAGGCTGAAATTTTATACAGTACAGCAATGGATTATCTTGAACCGAGCATGGAAGATGTTGTTTTTGATATTTATTGCGGTATAGGCACTATCTCCTTATATATTGCAAATCAAGCTAAAAAGGTTTACGGAATAGAATACATCAAAGCGGCAACAGAAGATGCCATTGAAAACGCTAAGCTAAATAATATTAATAATGCTGAATTTATAACAGGTAAGGCTGAGGAAGTATTTCCTGATTTGATGTCCAAAGGGATTAAAGGCAACAAGGTAGTTGTAGATCCTCCAAGAAAAGGCTGTGAACCAGAGGTCTTAGAGGCTATAGTAAAGCTCAATCCCGAGAGAGTGGTATATGTATCCTGTAATTCAACTACAATGGCAAGGGATGTAAAGTATCTTTTGGATAACGGTTATGAGGTGAAGAAGGTGCAACCAGTGGATATGTTCCCACATACTGCACACGTTGAGAGTATAATTCTGATGACGTATTGTGGCATGGAGGACAAAAAGTAGAAGTTGACCACAACATATAGTGGTTTGAGGACTAAAATTGGGTCAAAAATCGGGGGAAAAACAACGTTTTTTGACCCTTGAAAATAGGGTGTTTTATAGATGACATTGGATAATTAGAGTTATGATAGATGATAATTAATAAAATTAGGTTGATAAATAGATGGATGATTTATATACTATAGATGAACATAAGTA
>CAZTEN010000068.1:0-8901 GCA_964612495.1 uncultured Tissierella sp.
ACCACACGCTGGGCCTGTCCACCTGAAAGAGAAGATGTCTGCCTGTTTTCATAGCCCTTAAGACCTACAAGTTCCAAAGTATTTTTAACCCTCTGATCAATTTGTTCAAGAGGAATTTCAAGGTTGCCAAGGCCAAATGCGACATCCTCGTAGATATTCAGACTTATAAGCTGATTCTGGGGTTCCTGCATCATGTATCCTACATAATTGGACATTTTATTAAGGCCCATGTCCTTGATATCCTTACCCATTATGGTGACTCTTCCAGTTAATTCTGCCTTATAGTAGTGGGGAATAGCACCTGTGATGGAGTGCAGGAGAATTGATTTTCCAGAGGCTACACCACCGGTAATGACTATGAAATCTCCCTTATTAATTTCAAAATCAATGCCTTTGAGTGCGGGTTTTTCTTCATTTGGAAATAGGAGTTTTTCAATTCTTATTTGTGCAATCATTTCCATTTCACCTCCTAAAGTGTTCTGAACAACAAAAAAAGTCCTAGCTTTAATAAGCTAGAACTTTACCATTGTCCGTCGTTGTAATTATATAGGCAGGTCTCCTGACTTATAGACTAACATGTACGCCTTCCCAGTTATCCCAGTGGCAAATGTACATTTTCAATATCTACTTACAGTGGTGGGACCGTCCAGGATTATCAACCTGGTTCCCTATTATCCCTTGTGGGCACCTATAAAATAATGTATTAAATTATCTAATTCTAACATTTTTTATCTATTATGTCAATATTCTCATATGAGAAATTTAAGAATCTTCCAAAATAATTTTTAAAAAGATTCAGGAGGTCTGATTTTCATTTTGTTAATTTAATCAAATTTCTTTAAGAGCTTCTAAGTTTGATTTAATAGTGTATTGAATATTTTCATCCGTCAGTGATGAGTTCATAAACATTGCTTCATATTGTGCTGGAGGGAGCAATATTCCTCTATTTAACATACTTTGGAAATATTTTGCATACATAGCTGTATCAGAAGTCATAACATCTGAATAATACTCAATATCTCTTTTTGTAAAGAAAATGCTAATCATTGATTTAAACCTACTGACAACTGCTTTTGTACCTATTGCTTCTATATTAGCATTAAATCCATCCTCAAGTTTCTTTGCTTTACTTTCAAGGTCATCATATATTTGTGGGTTATTTTTCAATCTGTTTAAAACTGCTATACCCACTTCCATAGCTAGAGGATTTCCAGAAAGAGTGCCAGCTTGATATACATTCCCAACTGGAGATACAACATTCATTATTTCCTTTTTCCCTCCGTAAGCACCTACCGGAAGTCCTCCTCCTATAATCTTTCCAAAGCATACCATGTCAGGTACTATGCCTAATACTTCAGCAGCTCCTCCAAAAGACAATCTAAAACCTGTAATAACTTCGTCATAGATCAAAATAATATTATTTTCCTCTGTGACCTTTCTAAGTTCTGACATAAATTCTATATTAGGTGCAACTACACCCATATTTCCAGGAACCGGCTCTATTATAATACATGCAATTTCGCCTTTATTTTTTTCAATAGCCTCTTTGACAGAATTTATATTGTTGTATTCACAAACTATGGTATCCTTCACTGTACCTGCAGGAACTCCTAAGCTTGAAGGCACATTAAAAGTAAGTGTTCCGGAACCAGATTTGACCAGTAAACAATCTGAATGACCATGATAACATCCTTCAAATTTTATAATTTTATCCCTGCCGGTATATCCTCTGGCTACCCTGATTGCACTCATAGTAGCCTCAGTACCAGAGTTAACCATCCTTACCATTTCGCATCCCTTATAGGCTGATACCAGTATTTCTGCCATTTCTACTTCAACTTCTGAAGGAACTCCATAAGATAGACCATTCTTCAATGCATTAGTGGCTACTTCATTCAGCTTCTCATCACAGTGTCCGAAAATCATCGGTCCCCAGGAAGATATATAATCTATATATTTATTCCCATCTACATCATAAATATATGACCCCTTTGCCGAATTTATAAATATCGGATCCATATTTACTGAACCAAAAGCTCTAACAGGGCTATTCACTCCTCCAGGTATTATTTGTTTTGCTTTTTCAAATAAAATTTTTGATTTTTTCATAATCTGCTCCTTTTTTATAATATTTTAGCTATATCTTTAGCAAAGTACGTGATTATAATGTCTGCCCCAGCTCTTTTTATGGCTAAAACAGATTCAAATATTGCTTTTTCATCTAAAATCCCACTTTTTACTGCTGACTTTATCATAGAATACTCTCCGCTTACATGGTAAGCTGCCAGTGGTATATTGAAACTATCCTTTGCTCTTCTAATAATATCTAGACATGTAAGTGCTGGTTTAATCATTATTATATCCGCACCTTCTTCTATATCAAGTTGGATTTCTCTAATAGCTTCATCTGAGTTTGCTATATCCATTTGATAACTCTTTCTATCTCCGAACTGTGGAGCAGAACCTGCTGCACTTCGAAATGGTCCATAAAAGGAAGAAGCATATTTAGCACTATATGACATTATAGGTACATTTGAAAATCCATTATCATCAAGTGTTTTTCTCATATGAGCTATACGAAAATCCATCATATCTGATGGGGCAACCATATCTGCTCCTGCCTTAACATGGCTCAATGCTATTTTAGATAGGTATTCGAGGGTTTCATCATTTAGAATATGTCCTTTTCCATCTAATATACCGCAATGCCCATGAGAAGTATATTGGCACATACATACATCGGTTATTATATACATTTTCCGATCTATTTTCTTTATTTCCTTTATAGCTCTTTGAACGATTCCATCTTCATAATAGGCACTAGTCCCAAATTCATCTTTTTTATCAGGCACTCCAAAAAGCAATATATAATTAAGTCCAAGAGATTTTAGTTCTTTTATTTCATCCTCTAATTTATCTATAGAATAATGATAACAACCCTCCATAGATGGTATTTCCCTTTTTATATTTGTACCTTCTACTACAAATATTGGATAAATTAAATTATCCTTTGATAAATGTGTTTCTCTTATTAAATTTCTTGTTGCTTCACTTTCTCTTAATCTTCTCATTCTCATAGGTAGATCCTCCTATAATTACCATTCTTCTAATTGCTATTCTTCAAGTAATATTTTTACTAAATTTTCTATATTATGAATTTCAGCTTCCTTATATACTTTAAAACCATAACTTTCGGCTGTTTCACTCGTAATAGGCCCAATAGAAATTAATTTCGCTTTTTTAACATTTTCAATAATATCATCATTAGTAGATTTTACAAAATTAACTACTGTTGATGAACTTGTAAATGTAATATAATCAATCTTGGAAGTCTCTAATTCTTGTATTGTTTCATGCCCAATTTCCTCTCGCTTAGTGTCATATATGGGTAATTCCACTACTTTACATATTTCTGAAAGTTTATCGAATAATAGTGGTCTTGCCTTCAATGCTCTTGGAAGCAAAACTACATCAGTCGATTTGATATTGTCTTTTATTTCATCATATAATATTTCAGCAACATATTTAGAAGGAATAAAATCAGCCCTTATACCATACTTTAACAACTCTTCTGATGTTTCACTTCCAATTGCGAAAATCAGAGAATTGCTCAGAGCCCTTGTATCTTGATTTTCTAGAAGTGACTTCATAAATATTTTTACACCATTTACACTTGTAAATATTATATGTGTATATTTCTTTAAGTTGTTTTGTTCATATTTTAGCTTTTCATGATTTATTGGCTTTATAGATATTGTAGGAACCTCTATCACATTTGCTCCAAGACTATTTAATTCATTGACCAACGAGCTTGATTGCTCTCTTGATCTTGTAACGACAATATTCTTCCCGAATAAAGGTCTGTTTTCAAAAAAGTTTAAGTTCTTTCTTAGGTTTACAACATCCCCTACAACTATAAGGCTTGGACTTTTAAATTCTGTATTTTTAATATCATTTACAATGTTCTTCAAGGTAGATGCTAATACCTTTTGGTCAGCATATCCTGCATGACTTATAACTGCACAGGCAGTTTCTTCATTTTTACCACTCTTTATTAAGCTACTACTGATGATAGGCAAGTTTCCTAATCCCATATAAAATACTAATGTACCGTGTAACTTTGATAAGGTATCATAATCCAGGTCAGCCTCATCTTTTTTGTGTCCCGTTATTAGATGAAGTGATGAACTATAGTCTCTATGTGTAGCTGGTATACCAGCAAAGCAAAGGCCTGCTATTCCTGAAGTTATCCCAGGTATTACTTCTACTTCTATCCCTCTATCTACAAGATACTCCGCTTCTTCTCCACCCCTTCCAAATACATAGGGATCACCACCTTTTAGCCTTACCACGGTCTTGCCCTCATAAGACTTTTTAACTAATATATCATTTATTTCATCCTGTGAAAAAAGGTGATTTGATGATTCTTTAGCCACATTAATAAATTCAGTTGTGTCATCTTTTTTGACTAACAACTTGGGATTTAAAAGTCTATCATAGACTATGACATCAGCCTCTTCTATAACTCTTTTTGCCCTTACAGTGATATAGTCTTCACTACCTATTCCAGCACCAACTAGATATACTTTCCCAAAATTATTCATATTTAAGTTTCTCCCTTTTCAACTTTGTAGCTAATTTTACTCCAAGATTTTCTGCTTCTAATATAGGCGCACTGCCTTTATCGATTAATAAGTACCTTCCATCTTCATCACCATACAAGACGTACATTGTTATTTCACCATTTATTATTTCAGAATATGCACCCATAGGCATATGACAACCTCCGCCTGTTTCCCTTAAATATGCTCTTTCAGCTTTTGACCTTATAGTAGTCTCAACATCTTCTATAGTTTTTAAAATACTTCTTATTTTTTCATCATCTTCTCTGATTTGCAAAGCCAGTATCCCTTGACAAGGTGATGGAATAAATACTTTTGGATCAAAATAGTAACTTATCCTATCTTCATAATTAGCTCTTTTCAGTCCAGCTGCAGCTAATATTACACCGTCAAGGTTCTCAGTTTCAATTTTTTTCATTCTTGTCTCTATACTGCCTCTTATATCTTTTACAGAAATATCTTGCTTAAGATTCATGAGTTGAAATTTTCGACTTATGCTTCCAGTCCCAATTAATAAGCCTTTTAAATCATTTATTGATTTAACTTCTCTTCTAGATACTATTACATCTCTTGGATCCTCACCTTTTGGCACAGGTCCAAAGATAAGCCCTTTTGTGTGTTCTGAGGGCATGTCCTTCATGGAATGAACAGCCAAGTCAATGGTATGATTCAACAAGGCAAGTTCTATTTCTTTTGTAAATATCCCCTTATCATTCATTTTATGTAAGGGAACATCTTGAACAATATCACCCTTTGTTTTTATAACTATTATTTCAAATTCTATGTAAGGATTTTTCTTCTTAAGTTCTTCTATTACTAATTTTGTCTGAGTTAAGGCTAGATTACTTCCTCTTGTCCCCACTTTGATTTTCATTTATTCTCTCCTTTAATTTCATTCAATATCCTTAATGTTTTTTCTAAATCTTCGTTCGTATATAAGGCTATGCTTTCCATCATGGAAGATAAATCATTTTTATTTGAATCTGTATATTTTTGGCTTTTTAATTCTTCCCTAATTTTGCATATTAGATCTATTTTTTCGATAAACTCATCGGTTAGGATTTTTTCTGTTTCTTTTAATAATAATTTTGCAGCTGTGGGACTTCTGCCTTCAGTATTAAAAGAAATGGTAATATTCCCCTTTTCTAACACTGCTGAACTTATAAAATCTGAGCCTTCTATGTTATCAGACATCATAGCAAGTATTTTTTTATATCTAAAATATTTATAAAGCTCATTATTTAAGGCTTTGTCATCTGTACATATAAAAACCATGCTATACTCATCTGAAAATTCTAATTTATCCTTATCAATTGTCCTTAGCTTTAGTATTAATTTTTCATTATTAGATTTTTGAAGATTTATTATATCCTTGCAAATCTCCTTTGATTCTACGGTAGTAATTGCACATGTATTAACAAGTTTCTTTAATTTTAAATATGCAGCTCTCCCACCACCTACAACCAATATATTTTTATCTTTGGTATCAAAAGCTATAGGATAATATCTCATTTAAAATCCAAAAAGCTCTTTGAGCACATCTGAATACTCATCCAGCTTTTCTTTCTCCTTAGTGCATTTCAAGTTTAAAATAGGTTCTCTTAAAAGCCTCTTCATGGAAGATTCAATCATTTTATCAATTATTTTTTTATCCCTATTATTCAAATTAGTTTTTCTGTAAATATACGAAAGCGTATCTTCCTTTATATATTGACTTTTCTTATTGATTGACTCAAGCACAGGATCAATTTTTATATTTAATTTCCAAGTATTAAATTCACTTATACTTTCATTTATAATATCCATGTTATCAATTAAAAGTTCTTTTCTTAGCTTTTGATTTTCTTCTGACTCAATTTTTAAAGAATCTATACTATAAAGAAAAACATTTTTATTGTTTTTAACATTTTCATCCACATCTCTCGGTAAAGCCAAGTCAAGTATATACAATGGTTTTACCCTATTTATATCAATATCCTTTTCATTTATTATCCTATGAGGTGATGATGTAGTGCAAACTAATATGTCTACCTCGTTTATAATATTTTTTAGATTCTCATACTTTACTATTTCAACTTCCTCTATTTGCTCTGATATTTCTATAGATTTTAATATATTTCTGTTAGATATGTATACTTTATTTATTTCATATTCTCTTAAATGTATAAGCGCTAACATTCCCATTTTACCAAGCCCTACACAAAGTACTTTCTTATCTGAAAAATCATCTATATTTTCCTTTAATTTCTTTACTCCTAAATAACTTATTGATAAAGGCTTTTCAGATAATTTTGTCTTAGATTTAATTTTCTTTGAAAGAGTTATTGCCTTTCTAAAAAGTTTGTTTAAAATTTTACTGCTTCCTTTAAGTTCAATTGCAGTTTCAAGTGCATCTTTTACTTGTCCAAGTATTTGATCTTCTCCAATTACTAATGAGTCCAATCCACAACAAACTTCAAATATGTGCAGTACAGCATCATTTCTATTTTTACTAAAAATATATTTCTCAATAGTTGTATCGTTGAAAAAAGAAATGTAAAAAGCTTTAGTCATAGTAATAGCATTATCAATATCAGAGGATGCAATAAATATTTCACTACGGTTACAGGTAGACAATATTACAACTTCATCTATCCCCATTGCTTTTAAAAATGATATTCCCTCACTCTTCTTTGATTCACTAAAATGAACCTTTTCTCTTACTTCAATAGGTGCTATATTATGATTTATTCCAATTACTGCAACTTCCATTTTATTACCTCTTCTTTTCGTAACCTTTCAGGTTATATTTTGTAATACAAAAAAGCCTTCCAATTTCTCGGAAGACTTAATAACATAGATATAGATAACTACCCCTAATTATTTTGGAAAATCCTCCCGAGAATCCATAAATGCTTAATTTGGCAGGTCTCCTGACTATCGGTTCATCTAATACTCACCTTCCCATGTTTTCACACAGTGGTATTAAGTACTCTCACCTTTCACAGTAGCGGGGGCTGTAACAGATTTAACTGTTTTCCCTATTAAAACAATTGTTACCAAATTAGTTTCTATTCATTTTTTCCTATTATATATTAGGCCTTTTATATTGTCAACAAATGATTTTTTCTATATTGTTTTTTTCAACATTAACCTGTGAATATCTTTTTAGTTCACTAATGTTTTCTATAATTAAATCTGCTTCATCTAGTTCTCCTTCAAGGGGGAATCCATAACTACAGCCAATAGTATATATATCATTTTTCTTTCCTGCCTCAATATCCTGAAATCTATCACCGATGATGACCATTTTTTCAGGATATTTACCTTTTATATCTCTCAAGATTTCATACTTTGGTATGAAATTATATTCCTCTGAGCAGACTAGCTCCTCAAAATAGTCTCCAAGCCCAAAAAGTCTACTGTGGGAATCTCTATAGGAAATCTTACAGTTACTTATGAATATTAGTCTATAACCTCTACTTTTAAGGTATTTAAGGGTGTCTAAAGCGCCTTCATAAAGCTCAGGCTTTCCTTTATCAGTCAACGACTTCATTTCTTCTCCAATCATTGCACTGCACTTACTTCTTATATGTTCCTCTAAATCAGGCATAAATTTTTCCCACATTTCCTGAGGATTAAAGCCAAGCCAATAGCTTATTTCCTTGTCAGACCACTCTCTTTTAACTGCAAATCCTTCTTCAACAAGATAAGAATAAGCCTTTCTAAAAGCAGGTCCGTAAATCTTAATGCTATTATGAATAGTTCCATCATAATCAAAGAAAAGGGTTTTTATATTACTAAATGAAATCATCTTTGACATGAATTAAAACTGATTTAAAAGATTTGCCATTTCAATAGCTGTTACTGCTGCATCATAACCTTTGTTACCTGCCTTTGTGCCTGCTCTCTCTATTGCCTGCTCAATTGTATCAGTTGTCAACACCCCAAATATTACTGGAACTTCAGTTTCTAAAGACACACTTGCTATTCCCTTTGTTACTTCACTAGATACATAATCAAAATGAGGTGTAGCTCCTCTTATAACTGCACCTAGGCAGATAACAGCATCATATTTATTTGTTTTAACCATTTTTTTGGCTACAAGTGGAATTTCGAAGGCACCTGGAACCCAAGCTATTTCAATTTCGCTTTCCTCCACTCCATGTCTCTTTAATGCATCCAAAGCTCCTCCTAGAAGCTTATTACCTATAAATTCATTAAATCTTCCTACTATAATACCAAAGTTTAATCCTTGTGCTACTAATTTTCCTTCATACATTTTCATTTTAATTCCTCC
>CAZTEN010000069.1:0-8874 GCA_964612495.1 uncultured Tissierella sp.
AGCTGGAATAGAAAAACTACTTAAGGAACTTACAGATAGATAGGTCAGAGTGGACTAATACCCATTGCTATTGGCCAATCCTTCTGGTAAAATAGACAGTAAAAATTGAAGGGTGATTACATGGGGCCAAGGTTTAAGATAATTATTTCAATGGCTATATTTGGAACTATAGCTATTTTTGTAAAGAACATACCTTTATCAACAGGGGAAATTTCCTTATTCAGAGCAATAATAGGTTTTCTGTCCATAGGAGTCTATCAAATTTTTAGTGGAAATAGGATTAAACTAAGAGAGATTAAAAAAGACCTGCCTATCTTGTTTTTATCGGGAGCAGCCATAGGCTTTAACTGGATACTTCTATTCCAGGCATATAGATATACTACAGTATCCCTTGCCACCCTAAGCTATTATTTTGCACCGGTGCTTTTAATTATCCTAAGTGCAGTATTTTTGAAGGAAAGGCTGAGTGCAAAGCAGGTAATATGCTTCCTTATGGCAAGCTTGGGGCTTATATTGATAATTAGCTCCGGCGGATTAGAAACATCCTCTACAACGACTTTAGGAATTATTTATGGACTGGGAGCAGCAGGGCTTTATGCTACGGTCATATTTCTTAATAAATTGATTAAGAATGTAACGGGTATAGACAGAACTCTCATACAGTTCATAGCAGCCATAATGGTTCTAACACCTTATGTTGTTAAAACTACAGGTATTAATATATTTGAAGTCAGGGCTTCCGGCTTGATTAATCTACTAATACTTGGAACCTTCCATACGGGTTTTACCTATTGCATATACTTTTCTTCTGTAAAGGACCTGGTAGGGCAAGAGGCAGCTATCTTAAGCTACGTAGACCCTCTGGTATCAATTATACTTTCTGTTATGATACTGGGAGAATCCATGAGTGGATTACAGGTTATTGGTGGATTGATGATACTTGGATTTACAATGTTAAATGAATTCAATAAAAAATTAACAGTTTTAGCAAAATTGGGAGAATAGGGACAGCAACTCCTGTCCCTATTCTCCCATAGAGTAAGGAAATCCTCTGGATAAAATATCCAGAGGATTTTAGCTTATCTAAAACATAATATGCATAAATATTGAACCAAATATTATTGCTAAAACTGTTCTTTCAAAGAATACAACAACTAGTTCCCATAACTTTAATGGTAATTTAGAAGCCATCATAACTACTATGGTCTCAGCAAAGAATATTATCTGTACTATTGATACTGCTGTAACTAGATATCTTGCAGCAGGTTCAATGATATCAATATTATTTTTAATTAATAATACCGGTAAGAACATTTCTGCAATACCTACAGGGAAGCTTGGTGCTATTAATTCTGCATTTGGAACCTGTAATATATTAAGAAGTGGTTCGAAAGCTTTTCCCATTATATTGAATAAAGGAGTTGTTTCAGCAATTATTAGTGATGATACAGCTACAAAACATAGTAGGGATAAAACCTTAGGAATTACTTCAAATCCATCCTTTAGTCCTAAGATCATTTCTGATCCAAGATTTGGGGCAGTTATGGCTTTTTTAGAAGCTCTCATAATTCCGGACTCAATTACATTGCCACTAGCTTTTACTATCTTAGTATCTTCCTTAGTTTGCACTCTACCATCTATATAGATATCCTTCTTCTTGTTAAAAGGAGGTATTCTAGCTATAAAAGCACTTACTAGCAAAGTAAGGAATAGGGATGAGAAATATACAGCAAGGAACCTATCTGCAAGACCTGCAGTATCGATAACCATATATGCAAAACCTACACTTACTGCACTAAATCCGGTTACTACAAGTACTGCTTCTTTTTCTGTATAAACACCTTGTTTGTATAATTTGCTGGTAATTAGAACTCCAATAGAAGATGAACTAACAAATGAAGCAATTGCATTTATAGCTGCCCTTCCCGGTACCTTCCAAACCGGTCTCATTAAAGGCTCCAGTAGAGAACCTACAAAATCAATTAGGCCATAATTAAGTAAGAATGGCATAGTTAAGGAACCAACAACTATTATCCAAAATACTGCCACTGCTATAGCCGGGATTACTGTTCCTCCGGTAGCAGGTCCAACGATTATCTCCGGTAAATTAACTCCCATAGTTGCACTCAAAGCGTAGGATACTGCAAAGATTCCTCCAAGTAAATAAAGCACTGGATGAACTAGGGAGTCCTCTTTAAAGTACTCATATATTTTTCCACTCTTAGCTATGTATTTTCCATAGAAGCTTACAATTCCGGTTCCAAGTACTAAGAGACATACACCCCATAAGCCAAGATTACCTGCTAATCTCATTAAGGTCCCGTACATAATACCAAATACCATATCGGTTTTTCCGTTGAAGCTAACGGGTACAAAGAATATAAATATTGCAATAGCTGCCATTATAGCTGCTCTAATCAGACCTTTTGTATGATCAGCCTTGGATAATGAAAAGGAATCTATAACCGTTAAGTCATTTAGGTCTAAGTTCTTCTCTTTGATTTCGGAAACACTTAAAATATTAGACTTGTTATCAGAATTACCACCTTTGGTAACGTTTTTATCATATACACTATTATTCATCATTTTTTATCCACCTTTCTTTATGCAGTGTGCACCAAATATCGGTGCACACTGTATTAAAAACAGCTTCTATTCTTGACTATTCCTTCTTTGAAGGGCTAAGACTGATAAGAATTCAAATACTACATTTGCTGCAAGTAAGGATGTGATTTCTCCCATATCATAAGGAGGTGCAACCTCTACAATATCCATACCTACGAAGTTAAGTTCCTTAAAGGAACGAATGAAGGTTAATCCTTCTAGAGATGTAAACCCTGCCACCTCAGGTGTTCCTGTTGCCGGTGCAAATGCCGGGTCAAAGAAGTCGATATCAAATGTCAAGAAGGCTTTGTTGTCTCCAACACGATTTTTAATCTCTTCAATAACTGCAGGAATGCCCATTTCCCTTACTTCATGACTAGGAATAGTTCTAAGACCTAAACTTGCAGCAAGCTTAAACTCTCCCGCATCATAAAGTGATCCCCTCATACCAATTTGTACTGATTTATATGGGTCAATAAGTCCTTCTTCGATTGCTCTTCTAAATGGGGTTCCGTGGTTATACTTTTCCCCAAATACTTCATCGTTAATATCGGCATGGGAATCGAAGTGAATTAAACTTACAGGACCATGTTTCTTAGCTATAGCTCTTAGTTCACCTAGAGTAACTGAATGGTCACCTCCAAGAGCTATAGGTATAGCTCCTGCTTCTAATATCTTAGTAGCAAAGGCCTCAATGGCATCATATGTTGGATGAATATATCCCGGGATGATGTTTACATCTCCCATATCAGCGCCCTTCATGTAGTTAAGTATATTTATTTCCTGAATAGGGTTGTTAGTCTTCATCATAACTGAAATATTTCTTATAGCTTGTGGGCCAAAACGAGCACCTACACGGTATGAACAAGCTGTATCGAAAGGAATTCCATATATGGCAAAGTCTAGTCCTTCTGCACTAGTTACTCTTTCCATTCTCATAAAGTTTCCTGAATTACAAAACCTAGGTGATGCAAAAGCTGTTGCAGGTTGTTGAATTTTTCTTTCTTCCATCAATAACTCCTCCTTTAAGATTCTGCAATTATATATAGCAATTTTCGTGCCAAGATTTTCAGACCTAAGGAAGGGCTTGATTTAAAGCTTAAAAAAATAAGGCGAAGAAATAAGTGGAGAAAATTCTCCTAATATTCATCGCCTTATAAGAACGCTTTCCCAATTAAGTAAACGTTTACTTTGGATTTGCAATGATTTAAGCATATTGTAACTATTCGGAAGTTGTGGAAATAATTCCGCTTTTCAGTGGAATTATTTCCATTAAAAATTTAAGTCTAGATTTAACCTTTTTGCTTTTTTTCGTATAGTACTGGTATTTAGTCCAGTCAGTTGGCTCATCTGATTTAAGTTATCTGATTCCCTCATATACTCTTTCATTAGAAGGGTTTCAAATAAGGCTACATTGTCCTTAAAGGATTGAGCCTTGTTGAAATTAATCTTTGATTCATCTTCATATAAATCCCTTTTAAAATCCTCTAAATTGATAATATCTCCCTGGCAAGTTACAGCAGCCCTTTCAATTTCATTTTCAAGTTCCCTAACATTTCCAGGCCAATCGTGTGAAAGTAAGACTTTCATGGCATCTGGAGATATTTGACGATTTAGATGATATTTCTTATTGATTTTATCAAGAAAGGCCATAGTCAATGGAATAATGTCGTCCTTCCTTTGTCTTAAAGGAGGTATTTCAATAAGGACTACATTAAGTCTATAGAATAGATCCAGCCTGAATTTTCCTTCTTTAACCAAGGACTTTAGGTTTTGATTTGTTGCTGCAATGATTCTGGTATCTACCTTAACAAACTCGTTTGAACCTATTCTACTAATTACCTTATCCTGCAATACATTTAATAGCTTTGCTTGAAGGGACAGGGGCAGCTCTGCAATTTCATCCAAGAAAAGAGTTCCCTTGTTGGATAATTCTATTAAACCAACCTTTCCATGTTTTGAAGCACCTGTAAAAGCACCTGCTTCATACCCAAATAGTTCAGATTCTATAAGATTTTCAGGAAAAGTTGCACAGTTGATTTTTATAAAGGGACCGTCTTTTCGTAAGCTGTTTCTATGAATATATTCACTCAATACTCCCTTTCCTGCTCCGGACTCACCCTCTATAAGGACTGTGGAGTCAACAACAGCTATTCTTCTTGCTAAATATTTCATGTCTTCCATTACTTTACTATGGGAAACAAACATGCTTTCTTCTATATCTTTTGAAGCAAGGGCCAATTCTCTAAGTAAAGCCTGATTTGCTTTCTTAAAAATATCCAATTGTTTTTGAGTGCGTTCCATTCTGGAAATATCCATACAACTTGTTAGTACAAATCGTATAGAGCCATCATTTTTAAATATAGGAACAGAAGTTGTAAATATTATTCTTCCGTTTACTACTTGACTATCTGATACTTGCACCTTCTTATCTAAGGCCTCTAAGCCAAGGGATTTTGAAAAGATTCCTTCATTTACCAAGTCCCTTAGATTCTTGCCTACGACCTTGGACTCATCTAATCCATCTATACCTTGGCATACGGAGTTATATAGTATAGTGACTCCATCATTATCTATTATATGAACTCCAAGCCCTAAGTGGTCAAAGGCAGCTTTTGTAGACTCATAATCCCATAGCTCTTCGAATTTTTTCATAATATCACCTTTCTAAATGCTTTGCTAATATATTATTGATTAATATTATATCATATCACTAAAGTATAGGGAAATATTCATAGAATATGGGTATATATAATAAATATAACTAGGCGAAGATATCCCTCGCCTAGTTTCAGTGGTGTTATGAAATTGCTATGCAATTTCTTCCGTTACTTAAAAAATTTGAGAGGTGATTGAATGGCTTTAAAATTATTTTGTATGGAAGGCTGTCCTTATTGTATGAAGGTAATAAGATATATTGAGAAAAACAATATATCAGTGGAATTGGCTGATGTAAGGAAGGAGGCAAAGAATCAGGAGGATTTAATGCGAATTGGTGGACTTGACCAGGTTCCAATGCTGTTAATAGATGGAAAGCCTCTTTATGAATCATCAGACATTATTCAATGGCTAAAAGAAAATAAGTAAAATAATGGGACTTTAATTGTAGAGCAATTAAGGTCCCATCTTTGTCTAATTCCGATTTATTCCCCAGCTTGGAGCATTACTTTACTTCTTAATAAGAAGAAGGTCATGGAGAACATTAAAATGCCTGTTCCAATCAATATGGTTTCAATTCTTATGATATCGGCTAATGGTCCGAATAATAACATCCCAAGGGGCATCATGCTGCTGTGTATCATTGATAATACCCCAAAGACTCTGCCAAGGTAATCTGAGTCAACCTTCTGTTGCAAAAGAACAGTTGATGGTGTGTTAAACATAGGCATAGTGATTCCCAAGGCTACCATTAATACTAGGTAGAGCCAAAAGTGGGGTCTAAATCCAAGTCCTATAGTGGCAAGGCCTGTAACCACTATGGACAGGGCCATGGTATGCATCTTATTTTTAAATCCACCCCAATAGGCCATAAAGGCTCCACCAAATATCATACCTCCTGAAAAGGCTACTTCCAGAGCTGAAAGTCTCCAAACGTCATCTCCATAGCTTCTTGTAGTCTGCAAGGGTGTCAAAAAAGCCAGAGGACTAATTAGAAAGAAGAATATGATGCAGAATAGAAAGAACATCTTTACATATCCATGATTACAAATATATTGAATTCCCTCTTTAAAATCACTTAAATATGAGGAAGTATTTATTTCCATTGCCTTAGGGTGTGGGGGGACCTCCAATAGGAATACCAGTATAAATATAGCGATGGCTGCTGTAACTACATCGATTATAAATATTCTTCCCAAGGGGATTTTATTCATAATCCCAGCACTTACCATTGGTGCGACTATGAAGACCACTGATTGTATGCTGGAATTAATGGCATTAATTCTAGTCAGTTTTTCTTCGGGTACTATTTGGGGGAGTATGGCACCGATTGCAGGGGAATGAATTCCTGTTCCAAATGCCCTTAAAGCCGACATTAGAAAGAGTAGCCATAGATCATCATATCCACTAATAAATAGGATAGCCAGTATAAGGGTTATAATGGCAATGAAGGCATCTGCTATGATAATAATCAGCTTTCTATTATACCTATCTGCCCATACCCCTGCAAATGGGGATAGGAAGAAGGTTGGAAGAAATCCGCATATTATGAATATGGTCATCATGAGACCTGATTTGGTCTCCAAAGTAATGTGCCACATGATTGCATACTGAACAAGGCCAGATCCAAATAGGGAGATAGTCTGACCAGCTAAGAACAAGAAAGTATCTTTTTCATATTTTCTAATATTATCAACCACGATTTTTAACTCCATTCATTAAAGATAAGTATATGATACACTTAATCATTGTGCTTTACCATAGGTATGAGAAGAAATTTAAAGTTCTTCACATTTTGCTTATGGGAATGGTTCCCAAAAAACTTGTAAAATATTCCTCCCCGTGATATATGGTAAAAAGAGGGTATAATCAATGTTAAGTATCAAAATATGGAGGTATACAAGATGATTATAAAAAATGGAAGAGTTATGGATCCAAGTTCGGAATTTAATGAAGTTGCTGATATATTAATTGAAGATGGAAGGATTAAGGCTATAGGAAATATAGGGGATATAGAGGGTCATGAGATTATAGACGCTAAGGGTCTCATAGTAGCTCCCGGTCTGGTGGATATACATGTTCATTTTAGGGAACCGGGTCAAACACATAAGGAAGATATCCTTTCCGGCTCCAGAGCTGCGGCTGCCGGTGGATTTACTACGGTTATTGCAATGGCTAATACAAAGCCGATTATAGATAATGAAGAAACTTTAAAAGTCGTACTGGATAGGATGAAACAATCGCCGATTAAGGTTCATACGGTAGCCGCTATTAGCAAGGGCTTTAAAGGAGAAGAACTGGTAGATATGGAAAGGCTTCATGAGTTGGGAGCCGTAGGATTTTCTGATGACGGACTTCCCCTTTTAGACCAGAAGCTGGTTTGGAAAGCCATGCAAAAAGCTAGAAGTCTAAATGTGCCTCTTAGCTTTCATGAGGAAAATCCTAACTTTATTGGAACTCCCGGCATAAATGAAGGTATCATATCTGAAAAATTAGGTTTAAAAGGGGCTTCTAATATTTCTGAGGATATAATGGTGGCAAGGGATTCTATGTTTGCACTATATACTCAGGCTACCATTGATATTCAACATATTAGCTCAGGAATATCTGTTGATATGGTAAGGCTTATTAAAGCACTTGGTGCAAGTGTATTTGCAGAAGTAACCCCTCATCATTTCTCGCTTATAGAGGATGCTGTACTGGAGCATGGAACTTTGGCAAAGATGAATCCTCCATTAAGAACAAAAGAGGATAGAGAGAAGATTATTAAGGGCTTAAAAGATGATACTATAGGGATAATAGCCACCGACCATGCACCCCATAGCAGTGAAGAAAAAGCTCAAGAATTTACAAAGGCTCCAAGCGGTATAATAGGCCTTGAAACATCTCTTTCCTTAGGGATTAGTAATTTAGTTAGACAAGGCCACCTATCCTTAATGAAGCTATTGCAGAAGATGACCATAAATCCGGCCAAGCTTTATAATCTTGAAGCAGGGTATTTAAAGGTTGGAGGCCCCGCTGATATGGTAATATTTGATGAAAATGAAGAATATGTAGTTGAAAAGTTCCAATCCAAATCCTCCAACTCCCCATTTGTAGGGCATACCCTTTATGGCAAAGTAAAGCTAACGGTTTGCGACGGAAATATCGTTTGGGACAATAGAAAGGCATGTTCTTTTACTTAGAACATGCCTTAATTATCATTTATTCACCTATTGGTTTTTCAAAAGGCTGACTTATATCATAGTGACCCATTAAGGAATCCCCTACTTGACCATCTAATAAAAATTGAACCCTGTCAACTGTATCTAGCTCTGTTAAACTTGCAACTATTTGGTTTATGGTGAAGGTTTCTTCTAAAGATCCCCCATTCATTCCTTCTCTGGCAAAGTCTACAAAAGCCGTTTTATCCTTTACTTCTACCCCAAGAAGCTTTGCTGTTTGTGGTATTACGGTCCTAACTCCTTCTGATTGGGGTCCTGAAATCAATTCTCTTATAATTGCTTCTTCTAAAGTTGAATCTCCAACTTCTATGGCTCTCTTTTCTCCTACAAGCTTCTCTAAGGATTCATCCCCGGTTTGAACATATTCCTCATTAGCAAAATACAAGGT